>JABJJH010000649.1 GCA_018660965.1 Rhodospirillaceae bacterium
CTCGCCCGCCCAATGCCGCGAGCGGCTAGAGGCGTGCCGCGCCGCTGGACTGGATCTTCCGATCATTGCGCCCTTCCCAATCGGCGAGCCCATTGTGGACACTTTCGAACGCACAATCGCCGGATGCGCCCCCGCCGCTGGCTAATCCGCCGCCGCCAGGACCGCAGGGGTGTTCATCGCCATGAAGCCGCGGATATGGCGCACGGCAAGTGCGATCTTCCGGTCGTTCTCTTTCCAGGGATAGAGGCTGACCTGTGCGTTCGGCGCCAGCAGCGCCGTCTCCATCGCCGTCGCGTAAGGGTGCGCCGGAACGTCGTCCGGCAAGACCAGCACCGGCGTCTGGCAATTTCGCACGAAGTCGCGGTCGACGGTGAACACGAAATCCGCCCGCTTTGTGTACATATTGTTGAGGTACTCCGAGATCATCTCCATGGTGATCTCGGGCCGCCGTTTAATGAACTCCGGCGCCCAGCCGTTGATGTTGTTGCTGTAGAAGATGCCGGGATGGCTGGAGGAGTAGCCGCTCGGGTGCACAAGCGTGGCGGCGACGATTCGGTCGCCCGCATGTTTCAGGAGGTTCCAGATCATGGGGCCGCCGATGCAAAATCCCATCACCATGAACCGGTCGACGCCGAGATGGTCCAGCAGGCCGAGCTGATCGTCGATGAAACCGTCCCAGGTCCGTTCGATTTCGAGCGGGCCCTCCGACTGGCCGCCATTGGCGTTGCGATGGTCAAGCGCAATGACGCGATGGGTATCGCTGAATTCCTCCAGCGGATTGAAGGCATGGCTGGCGAGCCCGGCGATGGTCCCATTTAGACCGCCGCCGGGAATGACCAGCAGCGGAAAGCCGGAGCCGGCCTCCTCGTAATGAATTTTCACGGGTCCGTTTTCGTAAATCGGCATTTTCGAATCTCCCTAATGCGTGGTGGATTTTACAGCCTCGGTAAGAAATGTAACAGCATTGCTCAAATTAACACTTATTCGCGTGAACCGAATTTTCTACGGGGCCCCCTTACGGAAGTAGACGCTGTCTAACAAAAGCCCCAATGTCGGTGGGATGTCAGGCGATCAGCTTGGCCAATTGCGCCGACGCAACCACGCGATCAATCGACTCCAGTGCGCGCTGGCGATCACGGGTATTGATTTCGAGCAGAAAGTCGCTGACGCCTGCGTCGATATACGGCCCGAGCAGGTCGCCGATGTAATGGGGGGACGCTTCCGGCGTGGGGCGGATGCGCAGGCGCAACCCGGTTTCAAGCTCGGAGAAATCGCGCCCGGTCTCCTGACAAACCGCTTTCAACTTGGTAATGCCCTCTCGCATCGCCTCGACCGTCAACCCGGTCGGCTGCCACGCGTCGCCCCAACGCGCGGCGCGGCGTCGCGCGGCCGCACTGTTGCCGCCGACCCAAAGGTTTGTACGCGCATTTAGGCGCGGTTCAAAACCGCCACCGCTGTACACATGCGGCCCGACGCGCCAAGCCTCATCCGGCGCGTCGCGCAGCTTGGCGAACAACTCACAGAACTCATCGGTAAGTCGACCGCGCGCCCGGAATGGCACGCCAAGCGCATCGAACTCGTGTTCCGCCCAGCCCGCGCCAATTCCGACCGCAAGGCGTTGCTGGGTCATGTGCGCGAGGGTCGCAAGACCCTTCATCAGCGAGAAGGCGTTGCGATACGGCACGACCAATATGCTCGTGCCCAGTTCAAGGTCGTCCAATCCCCCGGCGATATAAGACAGCAACACCAGCGGTTCGAGGAACGTCTCGTGTTCCTTGGCGCGGTGCGAAAATCCACCCATCAGAATGTGGTCGCCCACCCAGAACCTGGTGAAGCCGCCAGCGTGCGCGCGATGCACAAAGTCTTTTACAAAAGCGGCTGTCGCATTCGGGCCCGCTTGAGGCGCCTGAAGGCCAAGACGAACGTCACTGGGCATGATTCCCCCTTATATCGCCGCGCAGCTTTTGGCGATTTATGTTGCGGCGCCATTCGCCGGTGGCGCGATTTTAAACGACGATACGATCCCTTAGTCGGCGGCGTCGGCGGCCAGGCGGTGATAATTGGGCAGGGTGAAATGCTTCGCCAGCGCGCTGAGGTCCGGCGCGTCCCACAAGCCCATCACCGATTCCGCCAAGGCGTCGATGTCAATATCCGGGTCGGTCATGGCCGCCAGGGACCGCGCCTTGCCGATAACGCCGTCAAGCGCCATGGGTCGTTCCGGTGATCCCGTGCTTTCGATGACGGTGGCCTTGCGTTCGCCGCCATCCACCAGTTGCAGGGTCACGCGGTTTGGCATTGCGCCGGGCATATGAACGTCCAGGGTTGGATCGTAGGCGACGTCGATCTTGTCGATGACATCGTGAATTTTCGCATCCCCGTGATAATCCACCCCATAGGCGTCGTAGCGCCGGGGGCCGTGAACCAAGGTCGCCGCGACGATGTACGGCATCGCATATTGCGCGGCCATAACCGAGTCCGGTCGTCGCATCATGTGTTTTTCAATCGACCCTTTCGGCGACTGGACGTAAATTCCCGAAATCGCGTCGGGCGGAATGGCGAATTGATCGGTCGCGTCCGACAGGGCGTCGATAAGGGAATGGAATTTCCGGCAGCATGAATAGGGCTTGAAGCTCATGGCGTGAATTTCCAGCGGGTCGCCGTCGGCCTTCACCAGCTTCGACGGGTCCGGGTCCTTCCCGAACAAATGCAAAAAGCCGTGCTCGCCCTCGATGGCGCGCACCGGTGCCGCCATGCCAAGCGCCATGAATTGCGCGGCGATGATTCCGTTATGGGCGGGGATGCCGGCGTGCATGCGTTTCACCATCGTACCCTTGGGTTCGAAGGCGAACTGCGACGCGCCGCCGGTCATGGACAGGGCGATGCCCCAGGCCTGCGCTAATTGTTCGGCGTTGAATCCCATCAGGCGTCCCGCCGCCGCCGCCGCCCCGAATGGCCCGAACAGACAGGTCGAGTGGAACCCGGCTTCGCCCACCTCGACCGCATTGGCGGCCATGCCGATACGGGTCATGGCTTCGTAGCCCGCCGCGATGGCGGTCATGATGTCGCGGCCCGACGCGTCGGTTTCCGCGCCGACCGCCAGCGCCGTCGTGATGACGACCGCGCCGGGATGGCTGCGGGATTTTTCATGCGTGTCGTCCAACTCGTAACCATGCGCCGAAGCGCCGTTGGCCATGCCGGCCGCCGAAGCGCCCGCGCTCGCGCCGCCGCCAAGTAGGGTCGCGCCACCGCCTGCGCCATGGCGGTCCGCCCATTGCGCGGCGATCCGTCCCCAGGGCTGCGTGGCGCCGCAAAGCGTCACCGCGACATGATCGAGAACAAGCAATTGCAACTGCGCGATATCCTCGGGCGACAATTCGTTCAGCGCCGTCATTTCCGCCGCCAAATTCATCGTGGCGTTCGCCGTTTCCATCATGGTTCCCTTCCTTGCTCACATATGAAGATGAACGATGTTAGCGCATATCCGTGAGATGCGATGATTATTTTGGCGCGGCGCTTGTGCAGGCTTCCGGTAAACCCGTAGCTGACGACCGCATGGGCCGCATGTCGCAACAGTGAAAGCACGCGAATTCCGATGATAGATAAAAAAATGGCCGGAACCAATGGGTTCCGGCCAGTTTGAACAGGGAGGCTTCACGTCTAGGAGACGAAGGATCTCGTCGATCCTATAAGTTCAGGACAATGCCCTGAAAGTCGAAGCATATGGTGCTGCAATGCAGCATCACAGTGCTTAAATAAATAGGCGCAGATTCGCTCCGATTCCATGGGAAAAGCGACAATACTGCCATGCGGAATTTGCATGACTCGCGCGGGTGTCCGTGGGAATCGTTCATTAGAACCATTCCGGACAACCCGTTACATGTCCATTTGCGAGACCTTCTTTAACAGGAAGTCTCTGAAAACCCCGATTTTTTTGGAGTGGCGGAGTTCTTCAGGGTATACGAAAAACGTGGGGTTCGTCGGTCCGGACAAATCCGGCAGAACTTTCACCAGATTAACGTCGGGCGGGATAAGATAGTCCGGCAAACTTGCGAGACCCAGCCCGCTGCGGACGGCGCGGTAAATACCGTACAAATTGTTGACCCGAAGCACGGGTTTTCGGCGCCGTTCGGTTTTCCCGGCGTCCAGAAGCCAGTTGATCGACGGTGTTGGCGGCGGCAAGTCGCTGCCATAGACGATTAAATTATGGTCGTCGAGGTCGCGTGCGGTTTGCGGCACGCCGTGGGATTTCAGATATTCGTCGGATCCGTAGACATGGGTGCTGACCGACAAAAGTTGCCGCTGGATGAGGTCAGGTTGTCGCGGCGGCGTCATGCGAATTGCGATGTCGGCCTGGCGCATGCCCAAATCCAACTCGCCATCGGTCAGGATCAGACTGAATTCAACCTCGGGATACAGTTCGATGAATTCCTTGATTTGCGGCGTCAACCAGGTCGATCCGAAGCCGACCGTCGTCGTCACCTTCAGCGGCCCGGACGGCTTGTCGCGGGTTTCGCTCAATTGCGCTTCGGTCATGGCGAGGGTGTGAGACACTTCCTTGGCCGAGCGAAACAATAATTCGCCCTGTTCGGTCAGGATCAGGCCGCGCGCATGCCGGTGGAACAGCTTGAGGTTCAAGCTTTCCTCCAGCGCGCTGATCTGGCGGCTGACGGCGGACTGGCTGAGGTTAAGCGTTTCGCCGGCATGTGTGAAGCTGCCGGCGGCGGCGACGCTGTGGAATATCCGCAATTTATCCCAGTCCATGTGGGCTCTCGAGGGCACGCTTTTGGGCCTCCTTGTTGTTGCCTCGCGGTTAAATGCGAGCCTCGTGAACTGAATTTGACCTAAAAACCGAACATATGGTCCAGACTAAAGCTGGCGTCGCCATTGTATAAACCATGATAGCCAAAAAGACGGCAGGTTGTATCGCGAATAATGAC
>JABJJH010000044.1 GCA_018660965.1 Rhodospirillaceae bacterium
CCTTTTACTTGGGAAATGCGGGTTTAGACATTGGGTAAATTATTTTAACCATATTATGTGTTTTGATGAAAACTCAGGGGTGGAACCATGAAGTGCGTTATTCAAACTGGCTTAACAGCGTCGCTATTTCTGCTTGCGACACTCTCGACCGTTGTTCCCGCGAACGCGCTGGAAAAAGGCGACTGGCTGCTTCGGGTGCGCGCCATCGGTATTTCGCCAACCGATGAAAGCGGCGGCATTTCACCGGATCTCACGACCTCGGGCCTGGACCCGCAATCCGCCATCGTGCCGGAACTCGACATCACCTACATGGCCACCGACACCATCGGTCTGGAATTGATCGCGGCGACGTCGAAGCATAATTTCGAAACGACTGGCGCCCTCGTGGCCTTGGGTGATTCGGCGGAAGCCTGGCTACTGCCGCCAACGCTGCTGGCGCAATACCACTTTCCGACAAAAACCAAATACCGACCCTATGTCGGCGCCGGGATCAACTATACCTTCACCTATCTGGAAAACGCCAAACGGTCGCTGGAAGCGGCGCTTGGGCCAACAACCGTCTCGGCGGATAATTCCCTTGGATGGGCGTTGCAAGCCGGCATGGATTACGACATTTCGGATCGATGGTTCATGAACATCGACGTTAAATACATAGATCTGGGCGTCGATATCGAATTGAATTCAGGCGGCGTCATCCGCACCGTCGATGTCGATATAAATCCGATCATTTTCGGCATCGGATTCGGGTATCGGTTCTAGTGGCGCAACCGAAACGGATGCTTCGCATCCGCTTCGATCAGTTGCCCCACCAGATCAATTTGTTCGTGGGCTGATTCACGAAATGCTTGGGAACCAAGCGTTTCGACCAGACCACTAGAAAACCTGATTTTAAAGCAGACCAAGCCCCGCATCGACATGGATCACCTGTCCGGTGATTCGTGCGGCGTCCCGGCCTAACAGGAATGCCGCCGCCGCAACGTCGTCGGGCGCGACCAGCGTCTTCATCGGCGCCAAATCCGCCGCCATCCGCCAGCCTTCATCGGAAACGCCCTGGTGCGCACCGCTATCCTTTTGCGTATACCCCGGCGCGACGCAATTGACGGTAACGCCTTCCGACGCCAGTTGATACGCCAGCGCCTTCGCCAGCGCCTCCACCGCGCCCTTGGCCGCGGCGGTCGACGGAAATATCACGTCGTTGGCGCCAAAGGTATGCGCGACAAACGAACTGATCGCGACAACGCGTCCCCAATCGCTCGCCGTCAAATACGGCAAGGCGGCTTCGGTCATTCCCAAAAAAGCTTCCGCGATGATCGCCGACGACGCCCGGTAATCCTGCAAGTCGAAGTCACCGATGCGGCGCTTGTCGGCGAACCCCGCATTGCTGACGATTTGATCGACCCGCCCGAACGCCGCCACGCTGGCCGCGACCACCGCCGCCCCCGCGCCGTCGTCGCCCAGGTCACGCAGGTCGGTCGCAACATCGGCCCCGCTTGCCCGCGCAGCCTCGGCCACCGCGCTCAACCCGGCCTCGTTACGCCGCGTGTGCAGCATCAAAGCGGTTCCCGGAGCCGCCAACCGGCGCGCGATTGCCGCGCCAATGCCGCTGGCGGCGCCGGTGATGATTACGACCCGTTCCAATGTCGACATATAATTTACCATTCCCTTTTGAAATGACTTCGCTACGCTATCCCCATAAGCCAGCGACACCGGCAAATAGCGGGAGGAACCCTTGCCCCATTCCAATGCCTCGGACAGTGATGCAGCGGCGATACGCGTTTGGTTCGAGACCATGCACAAACACGTCTCGGATGTAAACTTCACCGCCGCAACGCCGTTGTTTCACGAAGACGCCGTCGGGTTCGGCACCTTTGAAGACGTCATCGACACGCGCGACGACATCATCGCCCAGCAATGGCGGTCCGTCTGGGGGAAAATCAAGGACTTCGCCTTCAAGCTGGATCAATTGAAACTGGATGTGTCGTCCGACCGTTGTTTCGCCTATGGCGTCGTTCCCTGGGGCTCGGCCGGGTTTCACGAAGACCAGACCCCCTATGACCGGCCCGGTCGCGCCACCATAATTTTTCGCCGCGCCGACCCGTCGGAATCCTGGCGCGCCGTCCATTCGCATTTTTCGCTGAACCGGAACGTGCCCCAGCGATCCTACGGCGATCGCCCCGAAATGGTGTGAGGCAACCGGTCATGCCAACGGTCGACGGCCGCACGATTGACTATCAGGAAAGCGGTGACGGACCGGCAATTTTATTCCTGCCTGGTTCGTTCAGCACCCCGGCGGCGTGGCGCGCCGTGCAAAATCACCTGCCAAAAGGCTACCGCTTCGTCGGAACCAGTCTTTGCGGCTATGGCGGCACGGCGGAAACCCGCACCCTCGACGACCCGGACATGGCGCATCAGGTGCGGGTCGTTGAAACCGTGGCCAACCACATCGGAGCGCCGATTCATCTGGTCGGCCACTCTTTCGGCGGCGCCGTCGCGCTGGCGTCGGCGCTGGCGGGATCCATCGACATCCTCAGCATCGCCACCTTCGAGGCCAGCCCACTCTTTCTGCTGCACGATCATAGGCGACCGGACCTCTTGGCGGAGCTACGGCGAATGAGCGACGCCTTCGAGGCCGCCCACGACGCCGGGGAGCCGGACGCTGCGAAACGCGTCATCGATTTTTGGGGTGGCGATGGCTCGTTCGACGCCATGCCGAACGCCGTGAAAGATTACTGCCGGACGACGACGCCTTCAAACGTGCTCGACTGGCGCACCGGTTACGCCTTCGAGGCCAGCGCCGCCGACTACGCGCAATTGGATATACCGGTGCTGCTTGTGCGCGGCGCGCGCGCCCATCCGGCGATGGTCCAAATCACCGAGACGATCGTCGCCACCCTTCCCGATGTGCGCATGGCGGCGGTCGAGGACGCCAGCCATTTTCTGATCACAACCCATGCGGAAGCCTGCGCGCGGCTTCTGGGCGATTTTCTGACCGAAATTACCGAATAGACGCGCCTATTCCGCCGCTTCTCGGCGAACCGCTTTTATTCCGCCGCCTCTCGGCGGCCGGCCATCTGGCGCGACACCAGATGCGCATACAGACCCCGCGCGGCGAGCAGCGAGTCGTGCGTGCCGGTTTCCGCGACCCGCCCGTCTTCCATCACGACGATCAAATCGGCGTTGCGAATGGTCGAAAGCCGGTGCGCGATGACGACCGTCGTTCGCTCGCTCATCAAATCCTTCAACGCCGTGCGGACGGCCAGTTCGTTGATCGCATCCAGATGCGACGTGGCTTCGTCCAGAATCAGCACCGGCGCGTCCTTCAGGAAGGCGCGGGAAATCGCCACGCGCTGACGCTGGCCGCCGGACAACCGCATGCCGCGTTCACCGACCGGCGTGTCCAAGCCATCCGGCAGCGCCGCGACGAATTCGCGCAACGACGCCCTCTCAATCGCGGCGTCGAGTTCGGCCGCGCTGGCATCCGGCTTGGCGATCATGATGTTGGCGCGCAAGGTGTCGTTAAACAGATAGGTGTCTTGCGCCACGAGCGCGATGCGGTTGCGCAAATCGTCGAGTTCATAATCCCGCAAGTCGTGGCCATTCATGCGCACGGCGCCCTGATCCGGGTCCCAGAACCGCATGAGGAGATGCGCCGTCGTCGTTTTGCCCGCGCCCGACGGGCCGACCAGGGCGACAGTGCCGCCCGGCGGCGCTTCGAACGAGACATCCGCCAGGGCGGGCTTTTGGGTTCCGGCATAGGAAAACACGACATGGTCGAGGCTTAACGACACGCCGCCTTTCGCAATTCCATTCTCGACTCCCCCATTCTCGACTCCCCCATTTTCGACTCCGGGGCCATCGGTGACGGGGACGACTTCCCGGTCCACCGCATGAAGGCGCCGGGTCGAACCCAGCGTATCCGCCAATTGACGGCCGATATTGGCGATTTCGGAAACCGGCAGGAACGCCGACATCGCCAGCACGCTCATCAACGGCAGGATCGTCCGGTCAAGCACCCCATCGGCGACAAGACCCACGCCGGTGACGATAACGACCAGCCCGCCCAACCCGGTGGCGGCTTCCAGGATCGAGGTTTGAACCGTCAAATCACTGAAAAATGGCAGGCGCAAGCTGTGATGAACTTTCACCCGGTCGATGAACTGTCGGCCCCGCTCGTCTTCCTGCTGAAACGCCGTGATTTCGCCCAGCCCCTGAATGGTGTCGACGCTGTGCGCGTTCAAATCGCCCAGCGCCTCGCGCGCCCGCGACCCCAGCGCGTCGATGCGCCCGCGCATGAAAAACGGGCTGAGGCAGACAATCGCCAAAAACGGCGCCAGCGCCGCCGCCATTTGCCAACCGAACGAGGCCAGCGTGACCAGCACCGCCGCCGGAACCAACAGCGCGACAAAGGCGGGCGCGACCGTATGGGCGAAAAAGAATTCCACCGTCTCCACATCCTGGGTCGCCATCGACACCAGATCGCCGGTGCGGCGGCGCACCAGATAGGCGGGCGCCAATTTGTCGAGTTTCTTGAACAGCGCGACGCGCATTTCCGCCAGCAACCGGAACGCCATGTGATGCGCGGTCCAGGATTCGAACCAATGTAAAATACCGGCCAACGGCGCCAGGACCGCCAGGACGATCAACAGCGTATCGAACGGCTCGCCCCGCTTCACCGCCGCGACGATCAACGAACTGGCGACGCCCACGCCGATCAGCGCGGCGACCCTCGTGACGCCGAGAAAAAACGTCAGCGCCAGTTCGCCCTTGTAGGGAACAATATGACCGAACAGCGCCTTGATCGCCCCGCCCCACCCCAAGCCTTCGGCGCGCAGGATGGCGTCCTCCCTAACGGCAGAGTCCGGTTCGGCGGCCGCTTCGAACTGCCCCGCCTCGCCGCCTGCGGCGACTTTATCAGATTCGTCCATATCTTCGTCGCGCAGGAACGGTTCGGCGGCGTCGGTCTGTTCCGCCTGACCTTCCATCAGGCGGAAATACACCCCGCGCGCGGCCATGAGGTCGCCATGGGTTCCGCTTTCGGCGATGCGGCCATCGTCCAGCGCCAAAATACGGTCGGCGCCGATCACGCTGGACAGGCGGTGCGCGAAAATCAGCGTGGTCCGTCCCTTCATCAGCCGGTCGAGCGCGTCCTGGATCACCGCTTCGTTTTCCGCATCCACAGACGACAAGGCTTCGTCCAGCACCAGGATGGGCGCGTCGCGCAACAAGGCGCGGGCGATGGCGATGCGTTGGCGCTGTCCGCCGGACAGTTTCAGGCCGCGTTCGCCGATAACGGTGCCGTAGCCTTGCGGCAGTTCCTCGATGAACGGCGTCGCGTTCGCCGCGCGCGCCGCCGCGTCCAGTTCTTCGCGGCTGGCGTCCGGTCTGCCGAAGCGGATGTTGTCTTCCACCGTGCCGTGGAACAGATAGGTGTCCTGACCGACAATGGCGAGTTGGGCGCGAATGTCTTTGAAGCTCAGGTCCCGCAAATCATGGCCACCCAGACGGATGACGCCGGAATCGGGATCGTAGGTGCGCAACAGCAATTTCACGATAGAGGATTTGCCCGCGCCGCTGGGACCGACGACGCCGATCCGCTCCCCCGCCGCGACCGTGAACGACAAATCTTCGTGCGCGGCGCTGCGCCCGCCCGGATAGGCGAAGCGCACATGGTCGAATTCCACCGTCGGCGCAATCTCGCCAACCGATACGCTCGACGCGGCGTCTCTTACCGGCGGCGTTTCGTCCAGCATGCCGAGGATGCCAATCGCCGCCGCCTGCCCCACCATGCCCTGATGCATCAGCGAGCGCATATCGCGCAGGGGCCGATACACCTCGATCCCCATCATCAGGATAATCAGCAACGCCTGGACGCTCATCGCGCCATCGACGACCCGGTAGGCGCCCAGCGCCAAAGTCGCCGCCACGCCAATCGCGATGCCCGCATCGGTGATGCCGCGCGACAGCGAATTCGTCGCCAGCACCCACAAGGTGCTGTGAAACAAATGATGCGCCTTTTCCGCCAGCACCGTCGTGCGCGCCGAGCTTTGACCGAAGGATTTCAGCGTGCCCAGACCCTGAACCGAATCCAGGAATTCCGCCGCGAACCCCTTATACGCCTTGGAACGCGCCATGGCGTTGGCGCTGTCCCATTTATGGAACATCTGCGGCGCCACGAAGGTGACCAACGCAAACGCAGTCAACATCGCCGCGACGGGCAGGTCCAGAAAGGCGACGAAACAAAAGATGCCGATGGGCGTCAAAACGGATACGAAGAGCTGCGGCAGATACTGACCGAAATAGGTTTCAAGCTGCTCAACCCCGTCGACCAGCGACAGGATGACGTCGCCGGTGCGTTGCAGCCCGAAATGCGCCGGGCCCAGCTCTACCACCTTGGCGTAGAGTTGTTCACGCAGATGCAGTTGCACGATAGCGGCGGTCTTGTGCGCGACCATGTTGCGCCCGTATTCCAGCACCCCGCGCAGCGCCATGATCGCGGCCACAAGGATGAACGGCTCCAGCAACGACTCCGGCGCGTCGCCCCGAAATACCTTCGCCAGCAACCAGCCCAGCAACGCCAACCGCGCCACGCCGACGGCGGCAGACAGCAACCCCACGAAAACCGCCCAGAAAATCCGTCCCCGGACGCCTTGCGTGAATACCCATAGACGCCGGTCAAAATACAAAGGGCTGCTCCGTCACGATAAAAGAAAAGGTCGGCTGGCCGGATTAAGGGCCACGGGGATACATTTAGCGCCAGCGCCGGGGAAGGCGAGTCAAAACCACTCGCGCCGTGACGCTATATGTTTTATTCGATAGCTAACGATTTTCGCAAAACCGCAAAAATTTTCGCAAACGCAACGGGGGAGCGCAAGGCCATGTCCGACAAAAGCGATGAGATTCTGCTGACCGTGTTTCTCAAACACGACCAAACCAAGAGCCTCGCTGAAATCAACGCCAAACACGCGGAAACCGGGTTCTGGGAAATGTTCCCGCCCGAGGGCGTCGAAGTCGCGTCCTGGTACGTCATGATGGGAATCGGCCAGGTGGTGACGCTCCGGGTTCCGGCGAGCCGCCTGCGCGAGGTCAACCTCGCCGTCGAACGCTCCGCCTGGGGCGGGTTCTCCACCGAATTCTACCCAACCTACGATTTCCGCCCGGTCTGGGAAGAAAAGAAAGCCGCGCAGAAATCGGAAACCACCTAGCTGACAGGCGGCGTAATGATGGACCATGAGGCCTATAACGACTTCTGCGGATCGCTGCCCGCGACGACCCATGTCGTCCAGTGGGGC
>JABJJH010000043.1 GCA_018660965.1 Rhodospirillaceae bacterium
CCTTTTACTTGGGAAATGCGGGATTAAATTAAAGGGACATCATACTTATTGGCACGCCAAACGCCCCTACATTGGCTTTGGTCATTTGTCCCACCCTCACCCCGCATACTCGTCCAGAAACGCTTCCAGGTCTCCCGCCCATTTGGCCCAGTCCTCGGACGGGGCGCGGTGGCCGTAGGGGCTGTCGAGTTCGACGTAGCGGGCGTTGACGCCGCTGGCCTTCAGATGCGCCATTGTCGGGTCGGCAAGGTCCGGCGGGAAGCGCGTATCGGTGTTCGACAACACGTATAGCAGCGGCGCGGTGATATTGGCCGCGTTGTCCCAGGCGTTGAAGAGGATCGCCGCCCGGCGCAGAACGATCAGCGAATTGGCGTCGAATTCGCCCGCCCATTGCCGCCCGAGTTTTTCCAGGCCGCGCGTCGCCGCGTCCGCACTGCCGAGTTTATCGGCGAGCGCGCGGTCGACCCCGTAGCTGCGCAGGGTGTCCACCCGCACCGCCGCGAGCTTGTCGAACACGCCGCTTTCCTTTTCCTGGCCGTAATAATGTCCGCCGTTCCAGCCGGGACATTCGGCGAAGCGGTCGATGATCGCCGTGACCGAGTCCGGCCCGCCCCGGCTTTTGTTCCAGCTTGCGACCGGCACGAGCGCGCGCATCCTTGTGGGGTGCAGGACCCCCCATTGGAACGTCAGATATCCGCCATAGGAAAACCCGACGACGGCGGCGAGTTGTCCAACGCCGAGGTCATCCAGCAGCATTCCCTGGGCGCGCACCATGTCCCCCGTGGTGATGTCGGGAAAGTCGGGGCCATACGGCGCCCCGGTCGCGGGGTCGATGCTGCCCGGTCCCGTGCTGCCATAGGCCGACCCGATCATGTTGGCGCACACGACGAAGTACATGTCCGTGTCCATCGCCCGGCCCGGCCCGATCAGATTATGCCACCATCCGGTGGAATCGCCGGCGGCGTGCGGGTTGCTGGTGTAGCCGTGGCACAGCAGGATCGCGTTGTCGCCCGCCGAATTTAACTCGCCCCAGGTTTCATAGGCCAGCGCCAGTTCGCCCAGCGCGCCGCCCAATTCCAGGGTGAATTCGCCCGCGTTGAATAATTTCGATGTCGATAGCCGCATCGCGTCACCTTCATGCCTGTGAACCGCCGCATAGATTGACCACTGGGGTTGACCTCTGGGGTTGACGAGGGCAAGGCCCGCCGCGATTGTTCGTTACGCCCTGTTTTGAGGGTAACCAGTGATCGGAAGGGGAGCAAGAAATGGGACGATTGGATGGTAAGGTCGCGGTTCTGACGGGGGCCGGGTCGGGCATCGCGCGGGCGGCGGCGCAGATGTTCACCCGTGAAGGGGCCAAGGTCGTTGTCGCGGAAATCAACGAATCCCTGGGCGCCGATTCCGCCGACCGGGCCGGGCCGAACGCGATTTTCGTGCCCACCGACGTCACCGACGACGCCAGCGTCAAGAACACCATGGCGGTCGCCGCCGATACGTTCGGGCGCATCGATATCCTGCACAATTGCGCCGGGGGGTCGGTGATCGAGGACAAGAACATCACCGATGTCGACCTCGCCGTCTGGGACCGCACCATTCCGCTCGACCTGAAAGGCCCGATGCTGTGTTGCCGTCATGGGGTGCCGCATTTGCAGGCGGCGGGCGGCGGCAGCATCATCAACATGTCGTCGGTGGTGGCCCTGCGCGGCAATCACCCGTCCCATATCTACGCCGCCGCCAAGGGCGGGATCATCGCCTTCACGCAGAGTCTGGCGGGGGCCTATTCCAAGGACGGCATTCGCGCCAACGCCGTTTGCCCCGGACTGGTGCTGACCGACAGGGTGCGCGCCCGCGCCGAGGGCGCCTTCGACAATGTGCGCGGCGATTCAGACGCCTACGACACCTTCAAACAATACCCCTTCGGCGTCGGGCAACCGGAAGACATCGCCAATATCGTGCTGTTCCTGGCGTCGGATGAATCGCGCATGGTGAACGGCGCGACTATCCCCGCCGAGGGCGGCATTTCGGCTTATTAAGAAAGGATTGGGTCATGAAAAAACGACGCGTTATCAGCGAGCATGTAGGCGAGCCGCCGGAAGACACCTGGTCGAATTGTCTGGTCATCGGCGATCAGGTGTTCATCGCGGGCATGACGGCGCGCGGCGCGACCTTCGACGGGGCCGTCACGGGCAACGGCGCCTATGAACAGGCCGTGGCGATCTTCACCAAAATCAAACATCTGATGGAGGAAGCGGGCGGCTGCATGGACGACGTCGTGAAGGTGCTGATCTACCTGACCGACATCAACGACCGGGACGCGGCGTGGAAGGCGCGCCGGGAATTCTTCACCGGCGACTATCCGGTCTCCACCCTGATTGAAATAAGCAAGCTGGTGCGCCCGGAACTGTGCGTCGAAATCGAAGCCATCGGCATTCTGGGCGCCAGCGGCAAGGCGCCTAAAACGTAACGGCTAAAAAGTAGCGCCGCTTAGCCTTCTTTCGGATCAAGCCGCATCAAAATGCCCTTGGTCGAGCGCGGATGCACGAACACCCGGTCGCCCGCGTCGATAAGCTGGACGCCGTTGTCCTTCATTTTCTGGGCGGCGGCTTCAACGTCGTCGACTTCCAGCGACAGCATGTACAGCCCCTCGCCATTGCGCTCCAGCCCGCGCCCGATCGCCGATTTCGGGTCGAACGGCGCGGCCAGCTCGATAACGCTGCCGTCGCCCATATGGAAATAGGCCTGATCGATGCCCAGGCCCTCGTTGCGGTCGCGCCGGTCGAAGGTGAAGCCCAGCGCCGTATAGGCCTCGATGGCGTCATCAAGATCCTTCACCGCGACAACATACTGCGTAACGCCGTTAATCATGGAACCCTCCCGTTATATCGACATGGAATCGTACCCGTGATTATAGGCCAAATTCAGCTTTTGTAATCCGGTTCTTCCCTGTCCAGGATTCGCTTCAGCGAGTCGAAATGCAGCGCCGCACTTTCGGTGTTGCCGTGGGCGAATTGCGCGGTCGTTTTCTCGATGACCGCGTCTGGCAAACGGCGCAACGGCAATCCCGTAGACCGCGCCAGCACCTGCACCTGACAGGCGCGTTCCAGATAGTACAAATGATCGTAGGTTTTGGCGACGTTGGACCCGGTGACAATCACCCCGTGGGCGGCCATGAACATGACGCTTTTATTGCCCATCTTGGCCGCGATGCGGTCGCCTTCACTGTTCGCCAGCGCCAACCCGCCATAGTCGTCGTCATACACCGCGCAATCGTGAAAGCGCAGCCCGCCCTGCTCCACCGGCTCCAGCCGCCCGCCTTCCAGCAGGGTCAGCGCCGTGGCGTAGGGCATGTGCGTGTGCATGACGCAGACCGCCTGCGGGCACGCCTTGTGAACGCGACTGTGGATATAGAACGCGGTCGGTTCGACCGGCCGGTCCCCTTCGACGATATTACCGTCGTAATCGGCCAGAAGAATGTTGGACGCGGTGATTTCCGACCAGTGATAGCCATGCGCGTTGATCAGAAACTGGTCGTCGCCGACGGCGACGCTGAAATGGTTGCAAATGCCTTCATGCAAACCATGGCGCACCGCCCAGCGAAACGACGCCGCGAGATCGATCCGCGCCTGTTGAAGTTCTTCCGTGCTCAAAGTCGCCATGGGATCGCCCCGTGTTGTCGAAGTAATAAGCGGCCCTTCATACCCGCACACCAGAAACGTCGCAAGTTAACGCCGCAGGCATGGACAGAGACAGCCAAAATTGGATAGCCCAAGGCGAACATTTTCTCGTAAATTAGACGACGGCATCGTCTCGCGCCTGTTGCAGTTCCGTCTTGCCCGGTGTAGCCATGACCCGCGATATGCACGACCCCAAACCTACGGAGCCCGACCCGAATGATTCCACGTTACAGCCGCCCCGCCATGACCGCGATTTGGGAACCCGCCATGCGCTTCCAGATTTGGCTGGAGATCGAAGCGCACGCCTGTGACGCACAGGCCGATCTGGGCGTCATTCCCAAGGACGCCGCGAAAGCGATCTGGGAGCGCGGCCAATTCGAGATCGCGCGCATCGACGAGATCGAGGCCGAAACGAAGCATGACGTCATCGCGTTTTTGACCAATGTCGCGGAATATGTAGGCGACGAGGCGCGCTATCTGCATCAGGGCATGACGTCGTCGGATGTCCTCGACACCTGCCTGTCGGTGCAGTTGACCCGCGCCGCGGATATTCTGCTCGATGATCTCGACGCGCTGCTGGACGCCTTGAAGCGCCGCGCCCTGGAACACAAACACACCGCCACCATCGGACGCAGCCACGCCATCCATGCGGAACCGACCACGTTCGGAGTCAAGCTGGCTGGGCACTACGCCGCG
>JABJJH010000222.1 GCA_018660965.1 Rhodospirillaceae bacterium
CGACCCTACGCAGCCGCCGGAATATAGCCCCCCTCGCCGCAAATGCAATCAAACGAGGCTTTAAATTGCAGCGTTGACGAGACAGGGACGTATGCTAGTTTCCGCCGCCTTTCAACCAGCGCACTAGTTATATTATGGACAATCAAGAAATGAACACGCTTTTGGCGCGGATCGCGGACAGTCTGGAACGCCTTGCGCCACCGCCCCCCGCAGCCAATGACCTGAACAGCGCCGACGCGTTTGTGTGGCATGCCGACCAAAATCGGTTCGAGCCGGTCCATTCAGTCAACAGACTGGACCTGTCTTTGCTGAAAGGCATCGAACAGCAATGCGAAACGCTTCTTGAAAATACGCGACAATTCGCGAATGGCCTGCCCGCCAATAATGCGTTGTTGTGGGGCGCGCGCGGCGCCGGCAAAAGCTCGTTGGTGAAATCGGTGCACGGCGAAATTAACCGCGCCCAACCTGGCGCTTTGGCGTTGGTTGAAATTCACCGGGAAGATATCCCGACCCTGCCCGCCTTATTGACGATGATTAAGACGGCGAAACGGCGAACGGTCGTGTTCTGTGACGATTTGTCTTTTGATGGCGAAGACGCCAGCTACAAATCCTTGAAAGCCGTCCTCGAAGGTGGGCTCGAAGGACGCCCAGAAAATGTCCTGTTCTACGCCACGTCGAACCGGCGTCACCTTATGCCGCGCGATATGATGGAGAATGAGCGATCAACAGCGATTAATCCATCCGAAGCAGTGGAAGAAAAAGTCTCTCTATCGGATCGGTTCGGCCTGTGGCTCGGGTTTCATAACAGCGATCAGGCGACATATTTTGCGATGATTGAAGGTTATATCGAACATTTCGGACTGGATATTCCGGAAGATGAATGGCGTCCCCAGGCCATTGAATGGTCCGTCACACGAGGCGCTCGATCCGGTCGCGTCGCCTGGCAATTCCTGCAGGACCTGGCGGGGCGTCTGGGCGTTTCCCTCACGTAACGTAAACCTACGACAAACCTTTTATGAATTTCGCCGGGTTAACGGCGGTTTTGCCCTTGCGAATTTCGAAATGTAATTGCGGAACCGAGACATTCCCGGTACTTCCGACTCGCGATATGACCTGACCGCGCCGAACCTGCTGACCTTTCTGCACCAGGACCGCCTCGTTATGGCCGTAAGCCGTCATATAGCCATCCGCATGGCGCAACAGCACCATATTTCCGTATCCCAGTAACTCGTTGCCGCTATAAACGACGACGCCATTCTCGGCGGCCCGCACAGCAGCTCCGCTTGGGGCTGTTATGTTGATCCCGTCGTTGTGCAACCCTTTTCGCTTTGGGCCAAATCTGGAAATAACCCTTCCTCTGACTGGCAGCAAAAATAGTTTGCCGGCGCGCGGCCTCGGTTTCACCGTTTGGCTATTTAGTTTTGTCGGTCGTTTCGGGTCGGACTTGACGCGATTTGACGCCCTTACGCTACCGGTCGATGTAACGGGCGCCCGCGTGATCCGTGCGGATGGGGGTTTTACCAGTAGCGGCGTTTCAGCGCGTGAGGCGTACAGTTTCAATTTCTGTCCAACGCCGATTTGGTATGGCGGTTTAATGCCGTTGGAGCGTACCAGCTCGTTCATCGCCAGATTGTATTGTCTGGAAATTCCATAAATTGTGTCGCCATCGCGCACCGTATGAAAGCGCGGTGGCGGCAAGGTCAAACGCGCGCCATTTTTTAAAACATAGGGTGGACGAAGATTATTGACGTCGATGATCGAGCGGATCGAAGCGTCGTACCGGCGTGAAATCTGATAGACCGTGTCGCCCGACTGAACAACATGAAGACGAGATTTATCGGCGCCGGGTGTTTTATTTGATGTGGTCGCCAGTGTTTGTTGGCGCACGGAATTACGGTTGTCGTACAACACGATTTTTCCAGGGTCATCGACAAAGACGTTAAGGCAACCGGACATCCCCAAGCCAATGAACGTCACACCGAACGCCGCCCTGAACGTCCTGATAATCCTCCGCCAAAGTGCTGGCCCCGCGTTCATTGCCCGAAAGTTCGCTCGGAAGAACTTGCGTCGCCGCCCTCCGCCTCCGGACGCCCCGGAACCAGGGGTAAAAAGCGTACGGGCCACAAATCCTCGGTATGGATTTCACCGTCGCGCCGCGTGACCCGCATAATCATTTGGTCCCGCCGTTGATCGCCAACAGGAATGACCATAACGCCGCCTTCGGCCAATTGATCCGTCAGGACTGTTGGAATTTCCGGCGCAGCGGCGCTGACGATAATGCGCTCGAACGGCGCTTGATCCGGCCAACCCAACGTTCCGTCGCCAACGACGGCCGTGACATTGTAACATCGCATTTCATCAAGCAATTTTTGCGCTCCCAGCAACAAATCGCGATGACGTTCTATCGCATAAACCCGCCGACTAAGGTAGGACAGAATCGCGGTCTGATAGCCGGACCCGGCGCCGATCTCCAAAACCTTGATGCGGTCATTGAGATGCAACGCGGCGATCATCCGCGCGACAACAACGGGTTGACTGATGGTCTGTCCATGTCCAATCGGCAAGGCCATGCCGTCATACGCCCGGTCGCCGAAGGCCTTAGGCACAAAGCGATCTCGCGGCACCCTTTCCATGGCCGCCAGTATCTCTGTGTTGGTGATCCCGGCCTGGCGCAATTCGAGAATAAGCCGAATTTTTTGGGCGTCCTGCGTCAAGAAAACGTTCCCCTCATGTCTTCAAGCGCACTACGATGCGTCAGATCCATGTGTAACGGCGTAATACTGATTTCCCCTCGGTCGAGTGCCTGATAATCGGTATCGCCGTCGTGGATTCCGTTTCGAACGGCGGGCCCAATCCAGAAATACGAATTATTTCTCGGATCTGTCCGTTCCCGAATGTCGTACCCGGCGTCTTGACGCCCTTGCGCCACGACACGGGTCCCCGACACGTCTTCGGGCTTGCGATCTGGAAAATTCACGTTCATGAACACGTCGCTCGGCCATGACAGCGCCGCCAGGCGCTCCACAATACGCGCGCCATGATGGGCGGCGGCGTCCCAGCAAACCGGGTGTTCCTTTTCACGTTGTTGGCTCAATGCGATAGACGGGAGGCCGAGGATTGCGGCTTCCATGGCGGCGGCGACCGTGCCGGAATAGGTAATGTCGTCCCCGACATTAGCGCCCCGATTCACACCGGATAGAACAATGTCGGGCCGCCGCCCGTCCATGATCCTGGACACCGCGAAGAGAACACAGTCGGTCGGGCTGCCATCAAGCGCAAACCGTTTTTCTGAAATTTCCCGCAGACGCAACGGTTGAGTCAGGGTCAATGAATGCCCGGCGCCGCTTTGTTCGGTTTCCGGCGCGACGGTCCATACATCGGACGTGAAGGTTCGCGCAATGTCTTCCAACACCTCTAGACCGGGGGCGTCGACGCCATCATCGTTGGTGACCAGAATTCGCGCATTGTTGAGGTCGATAGGCGGACGATGCATGGCTTTACCCTGCAACCGGGCCAATGCGCTCTTTCCCGCCCATATATGATCGTAGCGCCTCTGGAATCGTGATCGATCCGTCGCTGTTCTGGTAATTTTCCATAATGGCGATCAAGGTTCTCCCCACCGCCAGTCCAGATCCATTGAGTGTATGGACAAAGCGGGTTCCTTTTTCTCCAGCACTCCGGAACCGCGCTTTCATGCGACGCGCCTGAAAGTCCCCACAATTGGAACAACTGGAGA
>JABJJH010000434.1 GCA_018660965.1 Rhodospirillaceae bacterium
ACCAGTACACCATGCGAATGTCGGGATAGGTGCGGGCTTCGCCGTTGAAGTCATAGGCGCCGCCGGGGTTCAACAACATGTCGGCGATGCGCGCGACGGGAATGAAGCTGCCCGCGTGATTGGCGCCCGCCGAGAGGTCCGGCGCCGCGATGCGGTTCACCGCCTTGCCCTGGGCGTTCATGCTGCCGTAGCCGAAGCCGAACCCGCCGCCGGGCAGGCCGACCTGCCCCAGCATCGCGCCGAGCACGGCGGTCATCCAGAACGGTTGTTCGCCATGGTCGCCGCGTTGCAGTGAATAGGCGGTCCCGATCATGGTGCGGCCGCCCGCCATCTTGCGCGCCAGGGCGCGGATGGTTTCGGCGTCGATTTCACAGATATCGGCGGCCCATTGCGCGTTCTTCGGTTGGCCGTCGTCGTCCCCCATCAGGTAGGGCAGGAAACGGTCGAAGCCGGTGCAATAGCGCGCCAGAAATGCGGTGTCGTGCAAATCCTCGGCGACGAGCGTATGCGCCAGACCCAGCATCAGCGCCGTGTCCGTATTGGGACGCGGCGCCAGCCAGGTCGCGTTCAGGATTTCGGCAGAGTCGTCGCGCAACGGTGTAATCGATACGACCTCGACCCCGGCCTTCGCCAGACGCGGCAGCCATTGGCCCGAGGCATGTTCGCCGGCACCGCCCGGTTCGACCTGGGTGTTCTTCAGGCCGATGCCGCCGAAGGATACGAACAGCTTTGTGTGTTTGGCGATGTCGCGCCAGGACGTTACGTTCCGGATTGATCGGATATCGCCCAGTATATGCGGCAGAATCGCCAGCCCGGCGGCGATGGAATAGCTATGCACCTGTGCGGTGAAGCCGCCATGGCGATTCAAAAAGCGTTGCAGTTGGGTCTTGGCGTGGTGGAACCGCCCGGCGCTGGACCATCCATACGACCCGCCGAAGATCGCCGCGTTGCCGTGCTCTGCCTTGACGCGGGTGAGTTCGCTTGCGACGAGGTCGAGCGCCTTGTCCCAGGTGACCGGAATGAACGGTTCGCCCCCGCGCCCCTCCCGGCGTCCGCCTTTTTGACCCCCGCAAGGGCCGTCTTCCAGCCAACCCGCGCGCACCATGGGCGCCGCGATCCGGCTGTTGTCGTACAAGGCGCTCGGGATGGATTGCAGGATTTCCGAGGGGTGATCGTCCTTGGCGAAGGGCTCCACGGCGACGAGTCGACCGTCCTGCACGACGCCGCTGAACGCGCCCCAATGGGAACTGTGACTGATTTTCATGGCCCGTTTCACCGCCTGTTTTGCTCAAGTGAATTCGCGATGTGTAACGCTAATCGCCCACTCGATGTTTGACCAGATGTTTGACCAAGCGGGAGGTGATCTGATGACGTTAAATCTCACGGGGCCGTCGAAGCGACCATTTGTCATTCAATTGGGTGATTTAAAAGGTTCTAACCGGGCGTAAGCGTTATGGATCGGCAACCGGATTCGGAGGGAATTCTACAGTGTCGGAACATGACGAAACGTGCCGGGAAATGTCGCCCGGCGATGCGAAATCCGTGAAATGCGCCTACGATAATCAAATCTCGGCGGGCCATACGTCGGATACCGCGTTGAATTTAGCGACCACCGTATATTTGCAGCTTCATCCGTTTGAACCGGTGGAAGCCGCCCGTCAGATAGTGCTGACTTGTTGTGACCGAACCCCTTGAAGTGGGCGTCACAGAAAATTTTCGACGACGCTTATTAGGGCTTTCACCTCACCCATATGAGTGAAGCGCTTAAGGGCGATTTACCGTTTAATTACATCAAATGCAGCTCGTCCGGATTGGTTCGAATTCGAACAAAATTGATGGAGATGATGATGGCGCCAATGATGTTGCTTACCGAGGAAGACTTAAACGCCGTTGCGCAGGCCTATCGCTGTCAAATCGACTTTGGAAGCGACGAGCGGACAGCATTGAATCTGGCGACCATTGTCTACCAGCAGCGCCATCCTTATGCAGTCGCCGCGAACAGCCGCACCCTGGTTGGCGATGCGCTCGCCAAAAGTGCACTTCACTAAGCCAGACGGCTGGGCCTTCGATCTAAACTAGTGGTGCAACCGAAACAGATGGTTCCCATCTGTTTCGATCAGTTGCCCCACCAGATCAACACGTTGGTGGTCTGATTCACGAAAAGCTTGGGAACCAAGCGTTTCGATCAGACCACTAGGATTATTTCAATAAATCGCGGAACGCGACCGCCTCGTCAATCAACGCGTCGCGGGGTGGCGATTTCCCCGCTGTCATCAGCCGCTTGACGAAGCGCATGTCGCGCGGCCGATTGAGCGAAATCGCGCCCACCAGACTTTCTTCGTTCAATTGAAACAAAATGCCGTCGAGGCCGGGAATATCGCCACGGATGGCGGTGTCGTCCCACGCGATCGGCGCCCCCGACATTTGCAAATTAACGCCAAACTGATCGGACCAGAACCAGGGAATTTCGGCGAAGGCCTCGTTCTCGCCGCACATGTTCCGCGCCGCTGCGATGGCTTGGTTTTGGGCGTTTTGCCATGATTCCAGACGAACATGGCGTCCCAGCAGCGGGTTGAAATGATACGTTACGTCGCCAGCGGCGTAGATGTCGGGATCGCTGGTGCGGCAGAATTCATCCACCACCACGCCGTTGTTCACCGCCAGCCCGCAGGCGTCCGCAAGGGCGGTGTCCGGATCGACGCCGATGCCCACGATGACGGCGTCGGCGGGGAGCTTGTCTCCGCTCGTCGTGACGACCTCGCGAACCGACGAATCGCCTGAATCGCCAATAAACCGGTCAACGCCCGTGTTCAAACGGATATCGACGCCATTATCGCGATGCAAATTCGCGAAGGCGTCGCCGATTTCCGCCGGCAGCGCCCGACCCATCAACCGGTCGGCGGCTTCCACGACCGTGACGGCGCAACCGCGCGACCGGGCCGCCGAGGCGACTTCCAAACCGATAAATCCGCCGCCAATTACAACAATTGAACTGCCGGACCTCAACAGCGCCTCGATGGCGCGGCTGTCATCAATGGTCCGGAGGGTGTGAATGTTCGCCAAATCGCCGCCGGGTATGTCGAGGCGCCGCACACGACCGCCCCCGCACAACAACAGCCGGTCATAGGATAGTTGCGTTCCGTCGCTATTCGTCACCACACGCGTTTCGCGGTCGATGCGGGTCGCCGTGACGCCAAGGTGAAGCGTGATGTCCTTGTCGGCGTAAAATGCATCCGGATGCATTGGCGGGCACTCCACGCCCGACGCCACCAGCATTTCCTTTGATAACGGCGGCCGCTCGTAGGGCGGCGCCGTTTCCGCGCCAATCAGGTGAACGGCGCCGTCGAAGCCGTTTGCGCGCATCGCTTCCACCGCGCGGCCCCCGGCGTGCCCGGCGCCGATGACGACGAATTTTTGTGTGCTTGAATTTGACATTGCCCTACCCGAAGAAATGCTAGTGTCCTGATCTCGAAATTCACTAGATTGAATGTCGAGTGAATCTGCGCACCAACTTATTGATGCTAGTGTGATTAAGAATAAACATAAAGAATGGGAGAGTCAGGTATGAGTGATGCCGCGCGGGCCACCGTGATGGAAGAACTGGCGGAATCGGACGCGACCGGTCACATCGCGGAAATATACGAAGAAGTCCGGCATTACTGCGGCGTGCCTTATGTGTCGTCGATGCAGCGGTATTTGGCGACCATGCCCGGTTGTCTGGAATGGGTTTGGGCCGCACTTCGTCCCGCCATGGTCAACGGCGCGGTTCAGGAAGCGGCTTGGGCGTGCGTGAATTCCCTGTCGCTGACGCCGTTGGCGCCGGTGTCGCGCCCGGCGTTGCGGCTGTTCGGCGTGGATGGGGAGGCGGAAACGGCGATCCGGGCGGCGTGCGACACCTTCGTTCGCGTTAGCCCCATCAATATGATCTTCGGCGGGTGCCTGCGTTATGTCTTGGAAAATGGCGATTTAACGGGCGATGCGGGCGCGGCGCCCGGCGCCCTGATGGGCGATGAAGGCGCCGCTCCCGGCGCCTGGACGCCGCCGAAGCCGGTTTCGAATTTACCGGCGTTCGTCGATCCGGCCACCCTGGACGATTCACAGGCCGCCGTGCTGTCGGAATTTCGACGTGCTCTGGGCGACGGCTCCTTTATTCCCGGCCCGTATCGGATGTTCGCACAATGGCCCGCCTATCTCGCCCATGTGGCCATCGAATTGGGACCGGTGCTGGCGGGACCCGGATATGCGGCGGATCGGGACGCGCTGTTCGCGGCCATCGATGCGTCCGCCCCGAAGGTCGCGGCTGGCTTGCCTCCGGCGCCGACTGATTTGCCGGCGCCGTCCCGGCAGGAGGCCGCGTTGATGCTGGCCGCGGTCGCGTCCTACAGACAAACCAGTTCGGAGATGGTTATCGCGGGAACCTTGCTGCGGAACGCCTTGCCATAACCGAATGCTGATACCATTTGAGGTATGTTGCCTCGTGCAGACGGTCGGGTTCGCGGATGGCCTTGGTCAAATTGTCGCATGGCGTGTGATCCAAATAGAAAAATTTGACCATGATGTCACCCTTTTGGGAGGATTGTCCCATCGTCAGGTGCTGTATTCCCAGATGGTCGGGTTTCGGAGCAGTGCTATTCGATTCTGGAATTGCTGTGTTGCAAAATTGGCAATATCGGAGGGACAGTAAGTTCTGTAGGATGCACGTCGCTCCGCACGGCGCCAGTTTATTGAGAGGGAGGGCTGGTGGGCGAATGTTTGATAAAATGGAGTCTAAAAAGAAATGAGTGAAACAATGAAAAAGCCGGAGACCGATTACGAAGGAAGGTCGAGCGACGACCGTCCGGCTGCGAGAACCTGCATGTGCTGCCAGACGCAGTTCAAGAGTTCAGGGTGGGGCAATCGCCTTTGCCCGACATGCCGCTCTCGTAGTTAAGGTCTCCAGACAGGGCTACAAAAAGACGCCTCGCCGGCATATCAACGGCGGGGCGTTTTTTATTGTCCAAATTTTGCGCCAGGATTCCGGCGCCCTGCGCCAAACCCTTAGCTCTGGATGCTTATCTCCGTTATCCTTGCGCCGAGACACGCTCTAGAGGGGCTGGGTCGAACGGGGAGAAGCGTTATGCGGCGGTTGTTGGTTTTGGCTTTGTGTATTTTCATTGGCGCGATTGGGGGAGGCGCGATTGGGGGAGAAACCCGCGCCGCTGAATCCGCAGACGAATTCACGGTGGAAAAATGGAATGCGCTGGAAGCGCGCAGCGCGGCGAATGACGTGGGGGCGCAAGGGCTGACCAAGGGGTATCTGGCCGGCGTTCGCGACGCCCTGCGGTTTTATTCCAAGGTCGGCGAAACCTTCCGCCTGTGTTGGCCCAAGGATCATGAGGTCGATGACGCTTTAATCCGGAATATCGTCAACGCGGTGGTCAAGGAACACCCCGACATGGCGAAGCCCGACGACAATTTCGCTTATCTGGTCGTTTTATCTTTGTACAACGTGTATCCGTGCCGATAGCTTGGGCGAACCTTTATTCAGGAGCTCTGGCATCATGACGACACCGTTCGCACTACCGCCGCGCGAGGGAAAGCCACGCAAGCGTGGCTTGACCGCAATGATCGATTTCGGGCCCGACGAAATGGGATGGACCGGGGTGCGAGGTGTGGAAGACCTGCTGGAATGTGCGGCGGACTATATCGATTACGGCAAGATTTATGCGTTGAACGCCTTGCTGTTGCCGGAAGGCGTCGCGTCGCGGGTGGCGAAGTTGTATCGCGATTATGACGTGACCCCGTTCGCGGGCGGCATCCTGTTTGAATACGCATACGAGAAAAACGCGCTGGACGGTTTTTCGGCGCATCTGAAGAAGCTGAACCTTATGGGGTTCGAGATTTCAGAAAATTATATCACGCTGGAAGACGACGAACGGCGCGGCTTTATCGACCGATTCCAGAAGGAAGGGTTCGAAGTCGTCTACGAATTCGGCCGCAAGAAACCCGATACGCCGATGAGCATCGGCCAACTCGGCGAGATCGTCGCCGACATGGAGAGTTGCGGCATCGGTCACGTCATCGTGGAGCAAAGCGAACTCGACATGCTGCGTGAAGCCGAGCCCCAGGCGCTGGACGCGCTGCCCAAGCAGCCCTGGTTCGAGAAAATACTGATCGAAGGCGACCCCTATCACTTTCCCAAGCAACACGTGGACCTGATCAAGGATTATGGTCCCGATGTGAATCTGGCGAATATCGCGGCGGGCCAGGTCATGCGGCTGGAAGGGTTTCGTCGTGGCATTGGACGCGGCGTGAACTATTCCATTCTGGACGCGTCCGAAGGGTACTGACCCGCGCCGAGAGCAAATCGTGATTAATCGGAATCACCAAAGGTGATCCGATAAACACGTAAATTTGCTCTAAATCCATAAAGATAGAGCGGATTCACGACTTTGATAGGACGCGCGAAACGCGTCTTATTAAAGTCGACCCGCTCTAGGTACGCGGCGCGGCCTGAGGCACTTTCTGTCCTTCCCGGTCCTCGAAGACGATCCGCACGGGCATGCCGATTGACGCCGCGTCGGCGGGGCAGTCCAGAATATTCATCATCATGCGGAAGCCTTCGTCCAGATCGACCAGCGCCAGAAGATAGGGCGCGTCGGCCTTGAAGGCGGGGCTCGGCGCGCGCTGCACCACCGTATAGGTATGTACGACGCCAAGCTTGCCGGAGTCGCGCCATTCAAGGTTCCGGCTTTCGCATTCGGTGCAAATGGCGCGGGGATAGAACTGCGTATGCCCGCAATCCTGACAGGTCTGAAACAAGAGCCGTTCTTCGTTACAGGCGTCCCAGAAGGCCTGAGTATCGGCGTTGGGGACGGGGACGGGTTTTAATTCGGTCATGTCATGCGTTTCCTAAAATCATGGAACAGTGCGCGGACAGAATGCCGCCATCGCCGTGCACAAAGGCCAGTTCGGCGTCGGGCACCTGACGCGGGCCGGCTTCGCCGCGTAATTGCCGCACCGCTTCGACGATATGGAACATGCCGCCCGCCGCCCCGGAATGGCCGAAGGACAACAGGCCGCCATGAGTGTTGCAGGGCAGCGAACCGCCATGGGTCAGGTCGCCGCGCAAGGCGGCTTCGCCCGCTTCGCCTTTTTCGTAAAACCCGATGGACTCCAGCTCGATCAACAAGGTGATCGTGAAGGAATCGTAGATTTCCGCGACGTCGATATCGGCGGTCGTCACGCCCGCCTGGCCGAAGGCGCGTTGCGACGACATCTTGCACCCGAAGCTGGTCAGGGACGGCGCGGCCAGGATGTGTTCGTGCGTGTGGCCTTGACCGACGCCCAGAATGGCCGGGCAGGTCTTGCGCAAATCACCTGCGGTTTCCCCCGCGCTGACGATGAACGCCGCGCCGCCGTCGGATATCAGACAACAGTCGAGTAGTCGCAGCGGATCGCTGATGATTCGGGCGTTGGCCACGTCGTCCATGGTGATGATTTCGGTCATATGGGCGTCGGGATGCAT
>JABJJH010000042.1 GCA_018660965.1 Rhodospirillaceae bacterium
CGTCCGGCGGGTCTGCGGCGGCGCTGGCGACGGGAATGCTGCCCCTATGCACGGGGTCGGACACCGGCGGCAGTTTGCGACGCCCGGCGACCTATAACGGCGTCGTGGCGTTGCGCCCGACGGCGGGGCTGGTCCCGTCGGACCGTCGCGGGATCGGGTTGTCCACGTTCTCCACCTTGGGTCCTATGGCGCGCACGGTCGCCGACGCGGCGCTGTTGCTGTCCGGCATGGCGGGTGTGGATATGATCGATCCGCTGTCTTATCCGCATGACGTGGATTCCTTGCGCCGGATCGAAGACATCGACCTTGGCGGGTTGCGGGTTGCGGTGTCGGAGGATTTGGGCGGCGCGCCCGTGGACAATGGATTGCGCAAGGTGTTCCGCGATACGCTGGCGCATTGCCAATCCGTGTTTGCATCCTGCGTTGAGCGCGATCCCGATTTCGCGACGGCGAACGATGTGTTCTGGATTTTGCGCGGCGTTTATTTCGTCGCCAATCAGAAAGAACGCTACGACAACCACCGCGATCAACTGGGCCCCAATGTGCTGTTCAACACCGAGGCCGGGTTGAAAATGACGGTCGAAGAGATCGCCTGGGCGGAAATGGAGCAAACCCGGCTGTATCGGAATTTCCAGACGTATTTCGAGGATATCGACGTGTTGATCTGCCCCGGCGCGCCAATGCCGCCGTTTCCAATCGACCAGCGCGCGCCAACCGAAATTAACGGCGTCAAGATGGAGCATTACATTAGCGCATCGGCCATTACGTCGTGGTTGACCCTGACGGGGCATCCGGTGGTCGCTTTGCCGTGTGGCTATGATGCGACCGGCACGCCGTTTGGAATCCAGATCGTCGGGCCGCGCCATGGCGACCGCTTCGTGCTTGGCGTCGCTCATGCGTTAGAGGAATTATTGTCGCGTAACGAACAAACCAGAAGGCCGGTCCCGGACATCCGGGCGCTGGCGGTGGAGGGGTAAATGGGTGAAGCGTGTGAATTGACCGCGACCGAAGCGCGGCGACGGATTGGCGACAAGAGCTTGTCGCCGGTGGAATTGCTGGACTCCTGCATCGCGCGGATCGAAGCGGTGAACCCGACGGTGAATGCGGTCACCGCCAAGGGGTACGACCGCGCCCGTACGGAAGCCAGGGCGGCGGAAGACGCGGTGATGCGCGGCGACGAACTCGGCGTCCTGCACGGGTTGCCGTTGGCCGTGAAGGATCTGCTCGACACCGAAGGGTTGTTGACGACTTACGGCTCGCTGTTGTTCAAGGACAACGTGCCGGACAAGGACGAGAGTATCGTCGCCAATCTGCGCGCCGCGGGCGCTATCGTGTTTTGCAAAACCAACACGCCGGAATTCGGCGCCGGCGCCAACACCACCAATCTGGTGTGGGGACCGACGGGCAATCCTTTCGACCCGGCGCGCATTTGCGGCGGCTCGTCCGGCGGTTCGGCGGTGGCGCTGGCCACCAACATGACGCCCATCGCCACCGGGTCGGACACCGGCGGCAGCTTGCGTATTCCCGCCGCCATCTGCGGCGTCGTTTCCCATCGCAGCACGCCGGGGCTGGTGCCGACGGAAAAGCATGGCTTCGGCTACACCACCTTTGGCGTGCAGGGACCGATGGCGCGCAATGTCGATGACGCCGCGATGATGTTGTCGGTCATGGCCCGACATGACCGGGCCGATCCGATGTCCGCGCCTATGCGCCAGAATTTGTTCAAGGGCGTGCCGGAAGTCGATCTCTCCAGGCTGAAGGTCGCGGTGTCCACTGATCTTGGCTTCGCCATCGTCGACAAACGCATCCGCGCCACCTTCGAGAACCGGGTCGATATCTTTAAGTCAGCGTTCCGGGAATGCGTGTGGGAGGACCCGGAACTGTCGACGGTTCGCAAAACCAACTGGGTGCTGCGGGCGCTGCAGTACCTGTCCCGGTACAAGGAGCTCTACGAAACGCGCGGCGACGAGTTGGGCCCCAACGTTAAAAACAATTACGAGGCGGGGCAAAAGCTGACCGCCGAGGACATCGCATGGGCGACGGCGGAACAAACCAAACTGTATCGCGGCATGCAGGGTTTCTTCGATGACGTGGATATTCTTATCTGTCCGACGGTCGCAGTGCCGCCGTTCCCCGTCGAACAACGCTATTGCGATGAAATCGATGGCCGGAAGCTGGACGATTACGTCGAATGGATGGCGCTGACCTGGGGGCTGACAATCCCCGGCAATCCGATCACGAATATTCCCTGCGGGCTGGAGCCGACGGGAACCCCGTTCGGGTTGCAAATTTGCGGACGTCATCATGATGACCGGTTCATCCTGGGGCTGTTCCGTCACTTCCTTGGTGGGTTCCTTTGTTTCAGCAGACTGATCGCTCGACGAAGTA
>JABJJH010000488.1 GCA_018660965.1 Rhodospirillaceae bacterium
CGATGCGCGCATCGCGGGCAGCCTGATCACCGTCAGCAGCCGCGTGTCCGGATGGGTCACCAAGATTAACGTCGCCGAAGGCGATGAAGTGTCCCATGGCCAGGTGGTGTTCGAAATCGATTCGCGTGATTCAAAATTGCTGGTCGATCAACTCGTCGCGCAAATTCAGGGCCTTGATGCGGAACGTCAACGCATGAAAGCTGAACGGAATTTAGTCGATAAAAAGACCCAGGGCCGGTACCGCACCCAAAAATCCGAATTGAGCGCCGCTCAGGCGGTCGAGAAGGCTCTCGAACCTCAACTGGCGTTGGCCCGATCGGACCTGAAACGCGCTAAATCGCTCTATCAAAAGAAAATCGTCTCCCGCAAAAGCCGCGACGAAGCCCGGGCGCGCACGCAGCAGCTCGCGGGCGAATTCGAAACGGCGACCGCCGAGGTGCAATCCGCGCGCGACAAATTGCTGGAGGCCGAAGCCGACCGCATGCAGTTGGACGTGATGGATGGCGAAATGGCGAAATTGTCGCATGAGGAGGGCGTGTTGCGGTCCCGTTTGGCGCAACAAAAACTGGATTTTGCCGACCGCAGCATTCGCGGGCCCGTCAATGGCGTGATCGACAAGGTCTTCGTCGACACCGGCGAATATGTTTCACCGGGACAACGGCTGGCGCTGACCCACGATCCGCATTCGATCTGGATTGAAGCGAACGTCAAGGAAACCGAAATCCGCAAGCTCAAGATCGGGCAAGTGGTCGATGTCGGCGTTGACGCCTATCCCGACCAAACCTTCGTCGGTCACGTCATCGCCATTGGCAACACCACGACGGCGGAATTCGCGCTCTTGCCCAGCCCCAACCCGAGCGGCAATTTTACGAAAATTACACAGCGCTTGCCTGTGCGCATCGCCATCGACCAAAAAGAACGGCTGCTTCGGCCCGGCATGATGGTCGAGGTCAATATTGATATCCAGGAGTGATGGGAAGGGACTAGACCGAAGCAAGGCGGCGGCGCAGGGCCATAACCGGTCGCCCCGCATGATCGCCGGCGCCCCTTCCCCCTCCAGCGTCCTCTCCTACGCGATTGCGCGAGGCCGACGGTGACGAGCGCGAGCATCGAGACGCTATCGGAACGTTACGGCCCGTCCTACCGGTGGATTCTAACGACCACGGGCATGATCGCGGCGATGACGATGATCCTGACCTCGACGATGGTGAACGTCGCGGTGCCCTCCATCATGGGCGCCTACGGCGTTGGTCAGGATGAAGCGCAATGGATGGCGACCGCGTTCCTCGCCACCATGACCGCGAGCCAGTTGCTCGGCGCCTGGGTTATCGCCGCGGTTGGACCGCGCAACGGCTATCTCGGCTCGGTCGTTATTTTTACAATTGGCTCCTTGATCGGCGCAGTCGCGCCGAATATCGACATCCTCATCCTGGCGCGCGTGGTGCAGGGGTTTGCGTCCGGCATCGTGCAGCCGATGGCCATGGTGACGATCTTTCGCGTCTTTCCGCCGGAACAACGGGGCCTGGCGCTTAGCGTCTACAGCATGGGAATCATGATCGCCCCGATCCTGGGGCCCGTTGTCGGCGGCGTCACCATTGATGTGTGGAGCTGGCGGCATTTGTTTCTCATTCCCCTGCCGGTCGCCGCGCTGTCATTCTTGTTGGGCGCGCTGTTCATGCCGGGCCGCGATCCCGACATCAAACGATTGCGGTTCGACTGGCTGGGCTATGCGTTGGTGGTTGGCGCTATCGGGTTTTTGATGGTCCTCATCGCGAACGGGCAACGTGACGGATGGACATCCAATGCGACAACGGTGCGAACCTTGATCTTTCTGGTTCTTACGACAGGGTTCGTGGTGTCGCAATTGCGGTCCGATTCACCCATTCTCGATTGCAGCCTCTTTCAGAACCCGCAATTTGTCGCCGCTGCGGTGTTGGGCTTTGTCTTCGGCGCGGGCAATTTCGGATCCACCTACATCATCCCGGTCTTCGTTCAAACCGTTCAGAATTTCACGCCCACCGCGGCCGGCATGGTCACGGTGCCGGCGGGCGTCGCCCTCATGTTCATGTTCCCCGTGGCCGGGCGGTTGGTCGACGCCTTTCCGGTGCGCTATCTGGCGATGTTCGGCCTGGCCGTATTCGCCGTGGGCGCGCTGTTGCTGCGCTCCACAGACGTCAACACCGCTTATTGGACCCTGGCGTTTTATGTCGTGGTCGGTCGGATGGGGATGAGCATCATGATGCCGGCGATCAATGTCACGGCGTTGCGCTCCCTCACGCCGGAACAGCTCAATCAGGGCTCGGGTGTGATCAATTTCATTCGTCTGATGGGCGGCGCGTGCGGCGTGAATTCGCTGGTCGCCTACATGGAGCGGCGCACCGAGTTTCACGGCGCCGCGTTGACGGCGACGCAGACGCCGGAAAATACCGCCAGCCGGGAACTTCTGGGTCAGGTCGCCGATATATTGAGCGCGGTCGGCGTGCCGGAGGCCATCGTACAACCCGGCGCGTTGCATTTTCTGGGCCGCGTCGTGGAAGCGCAGGCGAGCACAATGGGGTTCAAGGACGGGTTCATGATTTTGACCGTCGTTTTTGTACTGGCGCTCATTCCCGCCTGGACGATGGGACGATCAAAAGACAAACCGTAAATACGACAACAAGACGATGATGACGCATAAAAACAAAAACAAACGCACGAATAAACCGGCCGGAACCACGCATGGATTCTGAAGACACCATCGAGGATATGTTCAAACGGTTCGGGCCGAATTATCGGTACTACGTCACTTTCGCGGGCATGCTGGGCGTGATGGCGATGGTGCTGTCGGTCACAATCGTCAACGTCGCCGTTCCCAGCGTCATGGGCGCCTATGGCATCGGGCAGGACAAGGCGCAGTGGATGGCGACGGCGTTCATCGCGACGATGACCGTCAGCCAGCTTCTCAACACCTGGATCAGCGAAGCCTTCGGCCAGCGGCTCGCCTTTATCCTCATTATTTGCGTGTTTTTGCTTGGCACGGCGGTTTGCGCGGTGAGCCCGAATTTCGACTTCATCATTGTCGGGCGCATCATGCAGGGGTTTTCCGCCGGCGTGAGCCAACCGCTGGTGATGGTCACATTGTTTCAGGTGTTTCCCGCCAACCGGCGCGCCTTCGCCATGGGCTTGTACGGAATGACGATCATGCTGGCGCCGGGGCTGGGGCCGGCGATTGGCGGAATCGCCATCGATGCGTATAGCTGGCGTCACATATTTTATATCCCGGTGCCGCTCTGCCTGTTGGCGATGGTGCTGGGCGCGGTCTTCATGCCCGGCGGGTTTCGTCCGCGAAAATTTCCGCCGTTCGACTGGTCGGGGCTGATTTTATTGTCCCTCGCGCTGGTGTTCCTGCTGACCACGTTGGCGAACGGTCAACAATACGGTTGGGTGTCGAACGAGTTGTTTGCCCGGTTGGGAATCGGTCTTGCGGCGGCGACCGCGTTCGTTTGGCATCAATCGCATTCCGAAAAACCGCTGTTTGAAGTGCGGTTGCTGCGAAATCCCGCGTTCGCCGCGGCGACGAGCGTCGCCTTTGTGTTCGGGTTCGGCAACATGGCGTCGAGCTACGCCATCCCCGTTTTCGTGCAGAC
>JABJJH010000041.1 GCA_018660965.1 Rhodospirillaceae bacterium
ACACAAACGGCGCCAGTGCGCGAAACTCGCGGACTGACGGAGCCCCTTGGGGCCGGCACCAAAATCTGCCTGAATGAAGAACGGCTTTTACGCCCGGCCTCACGTCAAGTCAAGTCAATGCGGCCCAGTCAATGCGGCCAGAATCGTCCCGCCGGGGGCCAGTTGTCCCCGCAGTGAATAAGACTGGTTTTAGTTGACGACGTCATTGCAAAAAATTAGTACTAAAGACATAGAATCAAAAGACATATGAATTAATAGGTTTGGGGGAAGTTCAATATGTCCAGCATCGAGAAAGATTCGGAAAGTCCCGTCGATAGTGTAGACGGTCATATTGGCGGGCGCATCCGGCGCCGGCGGCAAGACCTGAGAATTGATAAATTCACGTTCGCCCGGATGCTGGGGGTCACGGTCACGGTGATCGACCAGTTCGAGACGGGCGAACGACAGATCGATCCCTGGACGTTGTTCGACATATCGGAAGCGCTTGATGTCTGCGTCGTGGAATTTTTCGATGACCTCGAATCGTTCGTTGGCGTGGATTCCAGAGAGGTGGCTTCCAGAGAGGACGCGCGTTGCAAGAAATCGGCGCTCGGGGACGCCGCCCAGATGCGGCAATGGCGCATGGATCGTGAAACGATTGAGTTGGTTCAAGCCTTCATGTCCATTTCCGATCCCAAAACCCGACGCAATTTCCTGTACATGACCCAGGACATATCGCGGGAATGAAGGCTCCGAACCACCACCCCTTTGTATGTCGGTCGCCTCTGAGATAGCGCCGCCGCGCCAATTCCAGTGGACATTGCGCGTTCAAGCGCCATATAACGCCGCGACAACGCGGATATACTGGCATGTTTCCATTTTTAAAGATGAACGGGCTCGGGAACGATTTCGTCGTGATCGATGTTCGCGCGGCGAGGCAGGACGGGACGGCGGGTTCCGCCCCGACGCTGTCGCTTGACCCGGCGCTGGCGCGTCGCATCGCCGACCGGCGACGCGGCGTTGGGTGCGACCAACTGGTTGTCATCGAAGACCCGCGCGCCCCGGACGCGGTCGCCTTTCTGCGCTTTCTGAATGCCGATGGCGGGGAAGCCGGGGCCTGTGGCAATGGCGCGCGCTGCGTCGCCGCGCATTTGATGCAGGAATCCGGCGCCAAGCGGGTGGTGATGGAGACGGCGGCAGGATTGTTGAACGCCGAGCGTTGCGAAGACGGGATGGTGTCGGTCGATATGGGGCCCGCCCTTCTGGATTGGCGCGATATCCCGCTTGCCCGTGACATGGACACCTTACACTTGGATTTGGGACATCTGGATTTGAGTTGCGACGGTTTGCCCAGTCCCGTCGCGGTCGGCATGGGCAATCCGCATTGCGTCTTTTTCGTCGATGACGCCGAGACCGTTGACATCGAACGGCTTGGCCCGACTGCCGAGACGGCGGCATTGTTTCCCGAACGCACGAACGTCGAATTCGTGTCCGTGCGCGACCGTACGACGCTTCGTATGCGGGTATGGGAACGCGGCGTCGGGGTCACGCAGGCGTGCGGGTCCGGCGCTTGCGCCGTGGTGGTCGCCGCGCACCGGCGTGGATTGACCGACCGTGCGGTTGAAGTGCAACTCGATGGCGGATCATTGTTCGTGACGTACCGCGACGACGGCCATGTCGTTTTGCGCGGCCCGGTCGCCTGGAGCTTCACCGGTGAATTCGATCCGGTCGATGATCCTGCCGATTCCGGGGGGGAGCGGGCCGCATGACGGATCGAAAATCCGACATCGTCACCTTTGGCTGCCGCCTCAACGCTTATGAATCCGAAGTCATACGGGGATTGGCGGGCGAGTCCGCCGACCGGGTGATTTTTAACACTTGCGCGGTCACCGCCGAGGCCGAGCGTCAGGCGCGTCAGGCGATCCGGCGTGCGCGCCGTAACCGGCCCGATGCGGAAATCATCGTCACGGGATGCGCCGCGCAAATCGATCCCGAGCGCTACGCCGCGATGCCCGAAGTCGACCGCGTTTTGGGCAATGCCGAAAAACTGACCCCGGGCGCCTATACGGACCCGGAACCGGTTCTGGTGAACGACATCATGACGGCGACGGAAACCGCCGGCCATTTGATCGACGGGTTCGATGGCCGCGCGCGGGCTTTCGTTCAGGTGCAGCAAGGGTGCGACCATCGCTGCACGTTCTGCATCATTCCCTTCGGGCGTGGCCCCAGCCGTTCGCTGTCCTTCGACGTGATCGCCGCGCAGGTCGAAAGACTGCTTGATAACGGGGTTCGCGAAATTGTTCTCAGCGGCGTGGATTTAACGGCGTATGGCGCGGATTTGCCGGGTAATATTACGCTTGGGCAAATGGCGCGCCGATTGCTGAACGCTGCGCCCGGCCTGCGCCGGTTGCGGCTTTCATCCATCGACTGCATCGAAATCGACGATGACTTGTTATCGCTGATCGGGGATGAACCGCGTCTGATGCCGCAGTTTCATTTGTCCCTGCAAGCGGGCAGCGACATGATTTTGAAGCGCATGAAACGCCGCCATTCGCGCGCGGACGCCGTGGCGTTGTGCGCGCGCATTCTTGAACGCCGACCCGACGCGGTTTTTGGCGCCGACCTGATCGCCGGATTTCCGACCGAAACCGAAGAGATGTTCGACGACACCTTGTCGCTGATCGACGATTGCGGTCTGACCTGGCTGCATGTGTTTCCCTATTCGGCGCGACCGGGAACCCCGGCGGCGCGAATGCCCGCCGCTTCAATGGCCGTGCGCCGGGACCGTGCGGCGCGGCTGCGCGCAGCGGGGGCTGAAGCGGAACGCCGGTATCTGGACGCGCAAATTGGAACAACCGCTTCGGTCCTGATCGAATCGGACGGCCGTGGTCGAACCGAACAGTTCGCGCCGGTGCAGCTGGAAGACGGCGCCGCCGCGCGGGACAATGAAATCATCGATGTAACCATTCAACGGCGCAACGACCGGGGCTTGCTGGCGCGATGCGTGGATCAAAGCGCCGCATGACTGAATCAAGCTGGCTTGGCCGCCTCAGGGCCGGATTGACGAAGTCCGCGTCGAGCCTTGGCGGCGGGATCGCCGATATTTTTCGCAAGCGTCGGCTGGACGACGATGCGTTACAGGACCTTGAGGATCTACTGATTACGTCGGATTTGGGACCAAGCGTGGCGGCGCGGTTGGCCGGCAATCTGGCGAAGACCCGTTTCGGCAAGGAAGTGTCGGATGAAGAAGTGCGCGCCGCATTGGCGTCCGATATCGCTGACATCCTGGCGCCGGTGGCCATTCCTCTGGACATTGATGCGGGGCGAAAACCGCATGTCGTCCTGATCGTCGGCGTCAACGGCAGCGGCAAGACGACAACCATCGGCAAAATGGCCCAATACTATAAGGCGCGCGGATTGGATGTGATGCTGGCCGCAGGCGACACCTTTCGCGCCGCCGCCGTGGCGCAATTGAAAATCTGGGGTGAACGGACGGGATGCCCCGTGGTTGCGGGCAAGGATGGCGGCGACGCCGCCGGTCTCGCCTATGAAGCCTTGCAGGAAGCCAGGTCGCGCGGCGCCGATCTTTTGTTGATTGATACGGCGGGGCGGTTGCACAACAAGGCGGATTTAATGGCGGGGCTGACCAAAATTACGCGCGTGCTGAAGAAGCTGGACGAGGATGCGCCGCATGACTGCCTGTTGGTGCTGGACGCGACCATTGGTCAGAACGCGCATAATCAGGTCGAGGCGTTTCAGGAACTGGTCTCGGTCAGCGGCCTGGTCCTGACCAAGCTCGACGGTTCGGCGAAAGGCGGTGTCCTGGTGGCGCTGTCGGAACGGTTCGGGTTGCCCGTGCACGCCATCGGCGTCGGTGAAGGCGCGGACGATTTGCAGCCGTTTGACGCGGAGTCCTACGCCCGGAGCCTTATGGGATTGAATTGAAGGGTGGCGTTTTTACTGAAGCGACAAGCGTTTAGGCGTCTACCAAACGACTTCGGTGGAGTCGTCGCCAGGTTTGTCGTGCAAATGTGCGGATAATTTCCATTCATCGGCGCGCATGAAGCGTGGGGCCAGAAACTGGTATGTTTCACGGATGAGATCGATGATCGCTCTCGATTTTCCGACAGGTTCCTTACGCCAGGACGCCAGCAGGTCTTCCCAAGCCATAAGACGTTTGTATATTTCGTCCCGGCTTTCGCGAATATAGGCCTTTTGCGCCTTCAAATTTTTCAAGACGCCGATAATCTCGCCGGTTTGGGCGTCGATTTCATCGAAACTCATTTCAAATTCGTCACGCGCGACCACGACCAATCGGGAGACCGGCGTGATGAGGTCCTGAACGCTGCGTTCGCGTCCGAACACCGCCTTCAGTTTTTTTAACTTTTCGTCCATCACCAGGACATCACGGTATTTTTCGCGTAACGTCTCGATGAATGCGATTTCCTCGGCCAACTCCTCGATGCGTTCAATGACGACTTCGCGTTGGTCTTTGCCGTAACCAAGGCTTTCGGCTGCGGCGCCGAACGCCTCGGAGATTTTTGCCTTTGTCGCGGGGTCTTCGGCGATTTGCAACAATTGCTCGGGGTCCGTGACCTGCAGTTCGTCGCCGCCGGTCATCCAGGTGACCAACTGCATGCTAAGGCGTTGATAGGCGATCCGCCGGTGCTCGTCGGAGACCTCCCACGACGCCTCGCCGGTCAGAATTTCCTTAGGGATGGCGTCGCCGATCAACAGAAATTTTACGAAGTCCAGCGACTGCGCGATCATGTGAAGCATTTTGTCATCATGTGAGTTGGCTTCGATGCCAAATTCGCGACACAACCCCGTAAACGGCAGTGTAACTTCCTCGCCGCCGAGATTGACGACGAAGACGGGGGCGTCCTCTTGTTCCGACTTGCGGAAATAGGAGCCCTCCATTCGGCTGAAGACCTTGTTGTCGAACGTCACCGTTTCGTCGCCGGTCAGTTCAAGCGCGTCGGATTTTTTTGGGGATCCCGCTACCTCGGCGGGTGACGGCGACGGCGCGTCGTCCGGCAGCGGCGCATCGCCCGCGGCTGAAGTGTCTTCGGCGGCTTCGGCGGCTTCGTCGGCGACGATATCCTCAGCCTTAGTTTCCGTTTCTTCACTCATGACCATTTCAACATTCAATTAATATTTTGGTTGTGGGTAACGAAATCGAACGCAAACCAAATATGAGCTTAATTTTTATGGTAAATTGGTGAACAAAGTCTAAACGAATTCAAACAAGAATATTCAAATAATATCCACGCGGCGCATCCAGATGGGGTTCGCCCAACGCCAACAGCGACGCCAGACGCGCGAACGCCGCTTCCAGATCCAAAGGGTCGTTTGCGGGGCGTATCCGGCGTCGGGGCTTGTCCACCAACGCGATGGCGGGTTGCGCGGATTCGGCGTTTTCCGGCGCCGGTCCGGTTCGGTCGGGTCGCACGCCGCCGCCCGCGCCGCCAAGCGGTCGATTTCCGGCGGGCCGGTTCCCAGGGGGCCGGTTCAGCGGAGGTCGGAAATTTTCAATCGCCATGGGTTGATTCTATCACTTCTGCGGAATTCTAGTGGCGCAACCGAAACGGATGGTTCCCATCCGTTTCGATCAGTTGCCCCACCAGATCAATATGTTGGTGGTCTGATTCACGAAAGGCTTGGGAACCAAGCGTTTCGATCAGACCAGCAGACAATTATTTTACACAAGATGTAGCAGGCTGAATACCAAATTCCACTTTCTCCGGTGTGACCGCCTTATTAAGGGTGCCGGGTTAAGGGTGGCGGGCGCCAGCGTGCAGCCGCGTATAAAGGCCGGGTCCGAACAGCGCCGAGACCCGACGCGCTTCGTCATTGCCCTTGATGTCGGGTTTGTAGGCGGCGTCGCGGATCTGAATGTGATCGCTGAGCCACGCCTTCAAATATTCCGCCAGCGCGCGCGCCGTGACCGCCGCGGTTTCAGGTTTCAGGGCGTCGCGGTTTTCGTGGATATCAGCGGTGAACCGGTCGTGTTCGGCTTTGTGCGCCGCCAGCGCGGTATAGCCGCAGGCTTGCAGGACTTGTTCCTCTCGACGGAAATGGAAGGCGGTGTAATCCAGCAATCGCTCGGCGATATCGTCGAGAATGTCGTATTGCCCTTCGATTTCGGCGTTTTCGTACAGCCGATTTATCAGGTGGATGAGGCCCTTGTGATCGTCGTCGATATAGGGGTCCCCGACGGACATCGACGCATTCCATGTGTAAAAACTCACGACGATTTCCTTTCAACGAACGGTGGCTTCAGGGACGGCGTCGGCGCCCATTTACGTATTGAATTCAGAATAAACGAACATACGCCTTGTTCCAGTCCGTTCGCCATTTTGGTTTGCACCTTTCGCACCGGGCCGCGATGCATTATATGGACAGACATGATGGAAAAACCGATGCCCTGGCTTAAACCGACGGTTGATTACGGACCGCTGCTGGTCTTCTTCGTCGCCTATACCCTGAGTGGCTTATGGGTTGCGACGGGCGCGTTGATGGCGACGACGCTGGTTGCGATCGTCGTGTCGTATTGGGCCGAGCGGCGGGTGCCGATGGTTCTTGTCGTCACCGCCGCCGTCGTCATGGTGTTTGGCGGCCTGACGCTCATATTCGACGACGACCGCTTCATCAAGATGAAACCGACCATCGTGCAGGCGGTGTTCGCCATTGTGTTGCTGGGGGGCCTGGCGATGGGCAAGCCGTTGTTGAAGCCGGTGATGAGCGCCGCGTGGGACTTGACCGACCGCGGCTGGACGTTGCTCACGCTGCGGTTCGGCTTGTTCTTCGCCGCCATGGCGATCGCGAACGAAATTGTCTGGCGGACGCAATCGACCGATTTTTGGGTCAATTATAAGGTGTTCGGCGCCATTGGCGTCACCCTGGCTTTCACGATGACGCAAATTCCGCTGATAACGCGGTATCAGGTATTGCCCGAAAAAGACGGCGACGATTAACCATCGAAGCGCCGCTGGAGAACGCTGTTAAACGGTGATGTCGACGACCGTGCCGCGAGTCTCGCTGCCTGACGGTGTTGCGCTTTGTTGGAACGCGCCGCCTGAATTGCCGCCGTCCGATTCGCCGCCGCCCGCATTACCGCCAGCCGACACGGCGGTCTGGGAAGATTGCGCGGTGTTTTCTACGCCCGTGGACTGCGCCTGGATCTGCACTTCCTGCTGACCGGCGCGCTGTGGGCCTTGATTAAAGGTCAGGGACGCGGCCGTGGCCGATGAAGCCAGTCCCGAAATATCGTTGATCGCCATTTTTATGTCTCCTTGCGGTTCCTAAATCAGGACAGTCCGTGAATTCGGGGCAGCGGTAATGTGAGCGACTTGGTAATGAGAGAAATTTTACTATTACGAGGAAGATACCGAAACGGTATTAAGAAAACGTAAATTAAAAAATGATGTGATATCAATTAGATGCCGGAAATTGGCGCAGAATTTATCCCGAAATGCGCGCAAATGGAAGCGGAATTTTTGTCGTGGAGCAGCGTCCGATGGGCGATGAAATCTATCTATGATTTTACGTAAAATTCCCATGTTTTTGGGCAAGAATTTTCGAAATTACCCATTATAGACTCCGTCAAAATTCCATGTTACCTGACTCAAATCGCAGCGGGCATTTCCGTCGTGGCGCGTGTGTTCGGAAGCAGGGCATAAACGAAATTTAAACCAATGACGGATACCCTTCGGCAATGTCGATAAATTGGCGAAAAAGACCTAAATTAGAGAGTTTGGACGCGGTGCTCGAACTCGCGCGTGACAAATCCAACACCAGCCGTGAAATCCTGTTGGCGACCATTACCGATTTGTTTGCGGAAACCGGGCAAATTCTGAGCGAAAGCGAGCGGGTCCTGTCGGAGGATATTCTTCGCCGGCTTGTCGAGGATGTCGAGGTGACCGTGCGTCAGGCGCTGGCCGAGCGGCTGTCCGGGCTCGACACCGCGCCGCGCCGCTTGGTGGCCACCCTCGCCAGTGACGAAATCGGCGTCGCGATGCCGATCCTGATGCGCTCCAAGGTATTGCGCGACGCCGATTTGATCGAAGTGATCCGGCATAAATCGATGGAGCACCGCCTGGCGGTCACAATGCGCGATTCGGTGAGCCGGGACGTTTCCGACTCGTTGGTCGAATCCGGCGAGGAGAGCGTCGTCGTGGCGCTGCTGCAAAACGAGGCGGCGAATTTCCGGCCGGCCACCTTGACGCGTCTGGTTGACGAGTCGCAAACCAATCTCGCGTATCAGGGGCCGTTGCTGGACCGCGATGATTTGAGCCCGGCGCTGGCGGCGCGAATGTACTGGTGGGTGTCGGCGGCGCTGCGCGCGCATATTCTTGAACATTACGATGTTGACGCGGCGGCGCTGGACGACGCCATGGAGGCGGCGGTTCATGATGTCCTGGGCCTAGAAGGCGGCGCCGATGCGGCGGGGGATGAATCGGCGCTCAATGTGGGGACCCTGGACGAACTTCTGGCGATGAGCGAAGTCGCGGGAAATCGCCTGGTCGCGGTATTGCGCGACGGTGAGGTTACCCTGTTTCAAGCGCTGTTGGGAAAGCAGACCGGCCTGCGACCGACCTTGTTGAAACGCTTGATGTTCGAATCCGGCGGCGAAGGGTTGGCCATCGCCTGCCGGTCGGTCGATATGCCGCCCAAGATTTTTTCCGCCATCTACCGGTTGACCCGCGCGGCGAGCGATGAAGGCGTGGCGCGTGGCGATCTGGTTCGCATCACGTCGCTTTATCTCGATATAACGCCGGATCTGGCGCGCGAGGCCGTGCGGAACTGGCGGCGCGATCCGAATTACCTGTGGGCGATAAAACAGGTGATGGAGGCGACGAAATCCGGTGACGTCGAAGGCGCGCGCGCGACGCTTCAGAGCGCCTAGAGCAAATCGGGATTAACCGGAATCACCAAAGGTGATCCGATAAACACGTGAATCTGCTCTAATATCATAAAGATAGAGCAGGTGCACGATTTCAGTCGGACGCTTGAAATGCGTCCGATTGAAGTCGATCTGCTCTAAAACTTGTTGTAGCCACCGTCGATCAGAAACGTATCGCCGGTGTGAAAGGCGCTTGTGTCGGACATGATATAGGCCGCGATACCGCCGAAATCTCCCGGTTGGCCCCATCGGCCCATAGGGATGCGCGGTTTG
>JABJJH010000332.1 GCA_018660965.1 Rhodospirillaceae bacterium
CTTTTTCGATGGCCGCCGCCACGTCTTCGGGGCGCGCGGTCAGTTTTGGCGGCAAGTCCATGCCGTCCGTCATTCTGGTCGCCACATAGCCCGGCATCACCGTCATGACATGCACGCATCTTCCGGCATGGAATTGAAAAAGGACATGCTGTCGCCTCATCTCATGGGGACGGATATGTCCTTACCGTATGGGCGCAATTGAACCTCGTCAAACCGTGGGCGGCATGCGTCGTGGTGAAGGCGTTCTTGATTGCGACAACGCGACGCTTGGCGGGCGCCCGTAAAAATCGGATATTGTGGTTGTGGCTTTTTATTGAGGGGCAATTTGCATCATGAGCGAGCAGGAATTCGATGTGGCGGTGGTCGGGGCCGGTTTCGCGGGGATGTATTTGCTGCATCGCTTGCGTCGGTTGGGTTTCAATGCGCGAGTGATCGAAGCCGGGTCGGATGTTGGCGGCACGTGGTATTGGAATCGGTATCCGGGCGCCCGCGTCGATATCGAGAGCATGCAATATTCCTATCAATTCGACGACGATCTGCAGCAGGAATGGCGATGGACGGAACGCTATTCGCCGCAGCCGGAAATTCTTAAATACGCCCGGCATGTGGCGGAGCGTTATGATTTGCGCCGAGATATACAGTTTGATACCCGCGTCGCCGCCGCGGTCTACGACGCGTCATCGGCGCGCTGGACGCTGGAAGCCGAAGACGGGTCAAAAATCACCACGCGTTTCTTTGTCATGGCCACCGGCTGTTTGTCCAAACCAAACTGGCCGCAGATCGAAGGCATGGACAGCTTCGCCGGGCCGACGTACCACACCGCGCTCTGGCCGCATGAAAATGTCGACTTTACCGGCAAGCGGGTCGCCGTGATCGGCACGGGCTCATCGGCGATCCAGTCAATTCCCGTGATCGCCGAGGACGCCGCCGAGGTGTTCGTGTTTCAACGCACGCCCAATTACGCCATTCCGGCGCACAATGCGCCCCTCGACAAGAAATACGAAAAAAAGGTCAAGGATCGCTACGCGGACTTTCGCGCCGAAGCGAAGCAAACGCCGCCGGGGATCCACGGTCGTTTCCGCCAGGGCGGCGCGCTGGAGGTTACGTCGGCGGAACGTAAGGCGGAATACGAACGGCGTTGGGCGAATGGCGGGTTGTCGTTCATGGGCGCCTATGGCGATTTGATGTTCGATCAGGACGCAAACGACACCGCCGCCGGGTTTGTCCGCGACAAAATTCGGGAAATCGTTGATGATCCGGACGTGGCTGAATTGCTGTGCCCGACCAATATCATCGGCGGCAAACGGCTATGCGTCGATACGAATTACTTTGCGACCTATAACCGCGATCACGTTCATCTGATCGACGTAAAGGAACGGCCAATTGAGGCGATCACGCCGGACGGCGTGCGGGCGCATGGGAAGAATTACCAGGTTGACGCACTAATCTTCGCCACCGGGTTCGACGCCATGACAGGCGCGTTGACGGCGGTTGATATTCGGGGGAAGGGGGACGCGTTGCTGCGAGATCGCTGGGCCGACGGGCCGAGCAGCTATCTCGGCCTCGCCATGGCTGACTTTCCCAATTTGTTCACGGTGACGGGGCCCGGCAGTCCCTCGGTCTTCACCAACATGCTGCCGACAATCGAACAGCATGTTGACTGGATCGCCGATTGCCTCGCTTATATGAAAGACCATAACTACACCGCCATCGAGGCGACGCCCGACGCCGAGGCGGCGTGGTGGGAGCACGTTCAGGACTCCGTCGCCGACGGTTTGAAAGCGACCACGAACAGTTGGTATCTAGGGGCCAACGTCGCCGGCAAGGCTCGGGTCTTCATGCCCTACTATGGCGGTTTTCCGAACTATTGCCGCAAATGCGAAGAGGTCGTGGCGGACGACTATGAAGGATTCGCTTTCGCTTAACGTTCTGCTGGGGCCCAGCCATAGGCGTTGGCGCAGGCGCCGCCCATCAGAATCGCCCGGTCGCTGTCGCTCAGGCGGTCGGTGAGGCGGAATGGTTCGACCGCCTGTTCGTAGTTGACGACCGCGTGCGCGCGGGTCCAGTCGGTGCCCCATAAACAGCGATCGAGGCCCCAGGCGTCGAAGACGCGAGCGAGCGGGTCCCAGATGTCCGGGAAGGGATAGGGTTCGTGCGACAGCGTGCACGCGCCGCTGACCTTGATCACCGCGTTCGGGCGGCTGGCGAGGTCGAGCACCTTCGGCAGATCGGCCCAGGGCTCCGGTGGCGCCGGCGGCGTGCGGGGCTGCAGAATGCCCAGATGGTCGATGATGAAGCGCGTGTCGGGGTGGCGATCCACAACGGCGATCCCCGCATCCACATTGCCCCAGCAGAGCATGTTGACCGGGAAGTCTTGCCGCACGGCTTCACGCAGGATCAGGTCGAGGCCGGGGTCGTCCGGGGCGCGTCCGGCCTCCGGGGTCATCATGATGCGGATGCCGACGGTGCCTGGCGTCTTCTTCCAGTCGGCGATGACATCGGCCACGGCGGGGTCCGTCGGGTCAACCGGTTTGACGAGGCCAAAGCGGTCGGGATGGGCTTGTTGGACTTCGACGGCGTAACTGGCGTCGTACTGATACATCGAAAAGGAGGAGATGAAGATCGCCCCATCGACGCCGACCGCATCCATCGCCGCCGCCATTTCGTCGCCGGTGACATGGTCGGGCCAGTTCGGCACCGAGTGCCAGGGGCGTTCCGGCGTGTTGGCTTCATAGACGTGGACTTGAGAATCGATGATCGGCATATGGGCGGTTCCTCTGCGCAAGATGATTTTCCAGTATTGCAGCAGGTTGCGGTGGGTACGTCCAGAGGGGGCGGGCCAGAAAAATCCCGGTCCACAGATTAAATACGCTGCGGCTATGAAGCATTTACCTGTTAAATTGTTTCAGTAAATCACCGGACGTTGATTTGTGGCGGGGGATTTGTGGCGGAGATGCAGGAGCAACCTTCATGAACATGACGATAGACGAGATGACTCGCCGCGACTGGGCCCAAGTCCGGGCGATTTATGGGGAAGGGCTTGCGTCCGGACTGGCGGCCTTCATGGTGAGCCCGCCGGTCTGGAAGGATTGGGACGCCGGGCATCTGGCGCTGGGCAGAACCGTCGCCCGTCACGATGATGGGCGTATCCTCGGCTGGTCCGCCCTGGCCCCCGTTCCCGACAATTGAGGCGCCGCTGGAGTCGCTGAGGTCAGCGTCTACACAACCGCCGAGGCGCGTGGCCAAGGAGTCGGTACGGCGTTGCTGCGGCGCCTGTTCGCCGTTTCCGAAGATGAGGGCTATTGGACGCTGCAGGCGCAGATCCTTGTTGGAAACGCCCCGAGCCGGGCGCTGCATCGCAAATGCGGGTTCCGCGAAGTCGGGTATCGAGAGCGATACGGTCACATCGACGATGTATGGAGTGATATTGTTTTACTGGAGCGCCGGAGTCATCGCGCCGGCGGCGCAAATCTGCCAACGAAGTCGTGCGGCTGATCGCGGATTAAACCTTCGCGCGGTTTTCGCTTTCGGCGTGTTGGGCTTGTTCTTGCGCCTGCCGGGACGGCGTTTCCAACTGGCGCCGTTTTAACTGGTGGGATGTCATCTGTTTTACGTGAGTGACCGCTTCGGGGCCGAATTTTGCTTCAAGCATAGTTAGGTAGGACGGATTGGTGAAATATCGGTTGAAGGCGTGATCCCGAAATTCCAGCACCTGACGGGCGCTCAACGCCATGGTGGGCAGCGGCAGGGCCTCGTAGCCAAGTTGGGAATATCCGATCCAGCCGGGGCCGTCGTCATCATCGGGCAGGCGCCAATTTTGCGCCTTGGCGTGTTGATACAGCGGCGAGCCGGGATACGCCATCGCACAATAAAAATTGGCCCATTCCGTATTCAGCTCCATCGCCAGATCCAACGTATCGTTCATGCTTTCCATCGTGTCGTCTGGCAGGCCGAAAATATAATTCGCGCCGACCGCGATGCCGTGGTCGCGGACCGTGCGAACCACGTCGCTGATCATGTCGTCGTTAAAGCTGCCTTTGGCCATGCCGTCGCGTACAGACGAACTGGCTGACTCGATTCCCAAACCCAGCCAGTTAAATCCAGCCGCTTTGAGCTTTTCGAACATCGATTCCCGCATGGTGTCGATACGCGCATAGGCCCAGATGTTCAGACCGTAATCGCGTTCGATCAGACGATCGCAGATTCCCAGTACGTGTCTTTCGTTCAAAATAAACATTTCGTCCGGAATCTTGATATTCTTTATTCCATACCGGGTGACCAACTCGTCGATTTGCGCAATGACGTTATCAAGGCTCCAGTTGCGAACGCCGCGCCCGCCGAAAGGCGCGTTGATGCAGCAGAATTCACAACGATAGGGACAGCCCAGGCTGGTCTGAATTGACGCGTAGCTGCCGCGACTATCCAGGTCGTGGAAACAGTGCCAATTGTGGGCCCGGTATTTGGTCAAATCCAAAAGGTCCCAGGCCTGACGGGGGAGTTCGCCATCGAGATCCGCAATCTTCGCCGCCGGTTCATTGCCAACGATCACGCCATTTTCGTCCCGGAACCATAATCCGGGAACGGTCGCCAAGTCGCCGCCGTCCTGGAGCGCATTGAGCAAGGATTCCACCGTGCGCGGCCCTTCGCCCTGACAGACGAATTTAAATGGTTCTTCCTCCATCGTTCGTTGCGGCAACGCCGATGGGTGCGTGCCCAGCACAAGGCTTGGAATATCAGAAATCTCATTGAGGTGATGGCAGGTTTGAGATCCACCCGGCATGCATTGCGTGGACGCCGATGGTTGTTGTCCATAAATACAAAAAACGGCGAGCCGCGGGTTTATCTTAGCGATCGCTTTCGCGGTGTCCGCATGGTTCAGCCCGTCGGCTTCGGCGTCAATCATGGCGACGTTGAAATTTTTACCCTGCAGATATGCGGCGATCAGGCCCGACCACACGGGCGGTTCAATGGCGGCGAGATTATTCGACAGCCCCTGATACGCGGCAAGCCGACTTGGCGGCGTCACCATTACAACATCAATGTCAGTCATTAATATTAACCGTTACGGGTTCAATTAAACCTAATAAAGAGCCCCCAACATTAAGTATTCGTGAACATTCCGTCATGTTTCGAGCATGTCTTTAATTTCCCTGACGATCTGGTCCGGCTGGGGCGACAGGTTTTCCAGCCGTTTAGCGACACCAGGCACGCGATCTTCCAGAGCAAGGGCGCGAACCGCAACGCCTGTCAGCTGGGTCAATTCATAGGCGATGGAACGCGATGCGCCACAAATTTCGTATCCTGAATCGAGGACCAGACCCTTGCCGCTGGCGCGGAGCGAATCAAGGGCGGCGTCAGGTATTCGCAACGGCTTCAGCCAGAACAAATGGATGAGATTTACGCGAACGCCTTCCTCACGCAGCATTTCGGCGGCCGTTATGGCGTGGAACCGGCTCGCGGATGCGGCGAATAAGGTGACTTGGGCGCCGTCTTCGATTTGGTCCGGAAATTCCTTGTCGTTAATGTAGCTGATGCGGTGCTCGCTCACGAACATGGGGTCGTCGTGGGCCATGAAATGCCCCCAGACATCTTTATACTCGCCCGGCGTCATCGGGGCGACGACCGGCAATCCGGGAACATACATGAAAGGGGCGTGATGGACGCCGGAATGAACAGGCCCCATGGAATTCCCCTCGTCGCCGGAGGCGCGAATGAACAGCGGACACCCATAGCCGAAAACAGCTTTGACCTTGGCTGCGTGGTTGATCAGGGGGCTGGCGTTGAGCCATACCAGGCTTTGAAATCTGAGGATGAAAATAGGGCGACGACCAGTCAACGCCGCGCCCACGGCGATGCCGGCGCCCGCGACATCCGTCATTGGCAGTTCCTCGATGCCCATTTCTTGCGCGGGCACCGTATTTTGCACCCAGCCGACGGCCGACAGGCACTGACCAAGTACGAGCCCGTTATTGTCGGCAATATGGCGTCGCGTTAGTTCGCGAATAGTATCTGCAACCGTTTCGCCCATAATTCCTCAATTTCCGCCGTTGCTTCTTCTTCAATTGCTTGTGATTCATGGCGTAGCCCGATTTTCGCCATGGTGTCTTTCGTCATCTGGAATCGGTCCCATTCCGGTGGGCCGTCATTTCCCGTACCGACATGCCAGATGTCGCGGCAGGTCTGCACATTCATCAGGGCCGGACGACCCTTTAACCGATTCGCCCAATGGGCGACCAGCCACGGATCGTCCGCAATCTCGACAGTTTCCAGCCCAAACGAGTCCGCGACATCGGTTATTTTCCAATTGCGTCGAACCGATGTCGGCGTCAGCACCGATAAGTCATTGTCTTCACAGACAAATAATATATTTAAATTTCGCGACGCCGCAAACCCAAGAGCGGCGAGCACATAATCTTCTTCCGCCGCGCCATCGCCAAAGAAACAAATGACCTGGTCTTCGGGATTGGTCAGCGCCACGCCAGTTGCGACCGGGACCTGATCACCGATCAGTCCAATGTGGCCAAGGATGCGGTTTTCGTAATCCTGGATGGGCGGCGACCCCGCCATGCCGCCACAACAACCGCTGGGAAGTCCCAAGAGCTCATCAACAAGCGGTTCCCGCGAACCGCCGAAACATAGATACGTCGCATGGGCCCGGTGTTGGCCTAAGATCCAGGGCTTGCCGGCGCTTACCGCGGCGGAAACCCCCGCAGGAATGCTCTCCTGACCCAGAGACAGATAAATCAAGCATTTGACGTTTCCTTGATCAAATTCTTCCTTGGCGCGCACCTCGAAGGCGCGCGAAACGCATATCTGCCGAAAAATGTCACATGAGTTTTCCGCCGAGAATTCGTTGCGCTCGCCGATACGGTCGATTTGGCGGCTAAAATGGATCTGGACTGGTATCCAAGCCAGATTGTAATGCCCATGGGCGGGACGCCGGTCCAACAAATGATGCTTGAGCAGGATGAATACGGGGAAACCGTCACGAATGCCAAGGACGATGGCGACACAAGCGGGGCTGGCACTTTTTCAGTCGGGGTGACAGGCGCGGTGCGCGAACGTGAAATGGCGGAAAAAGAGAAAGCCGCGCCGTTCTTTGATCCCTTTACCCAATCATCCGACTATGTCCCTGTTCGTAACCAGTTGGTGGATGTGTGGTTCACGGTCGATTACCTCATAAATTATCGACCGATCGCCGCCGACACGCGACCGCACAAGTTGCAAAAGAAAAAGGTAATGTTGGAAGAATTGGTTCAGCGCATGGGCGTCGAGCATCCTCTGGCGGCGCTGTTTCTTGGTATTTGCGAGGCAAAACTCGGAAATCCGGACGCCGTCTCAAAGTATAACGATTTGGTGCGTCGCGGCCTGGAGGCCTCGGAATACTGGCGCATGCGGTTCGAGGCCCTTGGCGTCTATGACAGTTGCGCGGATTATTACAGCCGGTAACATTGCCCCGGAAACATTTTTCTGAGAAACATTTTCCTGGATAGCCATTCCACCGCTTATTCATTTTACGCCAAGCGCGCGTTCATGAGGGGATGCAATGAAGGTCTGCATTTATGGCGCGGGCGCTATTGGCGGCCACATTGGCGGTCATCTGGCGCGTGGCGGGGCGGATGTCAGCCTGATTGCCCGCGGTCCACACCTGGACGCACTTCAGCGAAACGGAATTCGCGTCGTGTCGGTGGACGACGATTTCACCATGCCGGTTTTTGCGACCGATGACCCGGCGGAACTGGGACCGCAGGATTATGTGTTCATCACCCTGAAGTCTCATCAGGTCGATGGCGTACTGGATTTGATGAAGCCGCTGCTCGGTCCGGAAACGGTGGTCATTCCGCCAACCACCGGTATTCCGTGGTGGTACTTTTACAAGCTGGCTGGCCCCCATACCGATCACCGTCTGCCCGAACTCGATCCCGGTGACCGGCAGTGGTCGATAATCGGGCCGGAACGGGTAATCGGCTGTGCGTTCTGGACAGGGGCGGAGGTTCTGGAGCCCGGCGTTGTGCATCAGGACGGCAAGCGCGGCGCGTATCCCATTGGCGAGCCCGGCGGCGAGACGTCGCCACGTCTTGCCGCCCTGGTTGAAGCGATGACGGCTGGCGGCCTTCATGCGCC
>JABJJH010000216.1 GCA_018660965.1 Rhodospirillaceae bacterium
CCGCACGCGATCCGACATTTGCCAACGGGCACTGTATTCGCGACAGCGTTCCAGCGGATAGGCCGCGAAATAGGCGTAATACACCGAATCCCGTTCCGGGCGATGGCGGATCGTCAACGCAACGCCATCGTATTCGGTGGGCACGCGGAACCAGGACTGGCGGTCATAGGACGCCACCGCGCGATACCCGTCCCAGCCCTTCGTATAACTGGCCGCGCCCGCGTTTTCGATCACCAGCGCGCAGTCAACGCCTTTGCCCCCGACGGCGCGGAAATGAAACCATTGGAAATAGTCGGCGTTGGAGTCTTTTCGAATTGCGAGGCGGATATTCGCCGGGTCGTTCGCGTCGATCACCTCGATATTGCCTGAATCCGACGGTGCGCTGATATGCATGGGGGCGGCTCCTGTTTCTTCGCTTTGTTATGTGCGTGATTTGCGCCAAACAGTAAGGCCGACCCGCGAAAACGCAAGTCGGCCCCACTTCACGCAACCAGTATTTGCCGAGCGTCAGGCCGCTTCGGCCTCGATGAGCTCGCCATTGACGATCAGGCCGTCATCCCCCGCCGATACAGGCACGCTATCCCCGTCGGCGATACGCCCTTCGAGGATGAGGCTGGCGATGGGATTCTGCAACGCGCGCTGGATTACCCGCTTCAACGGTCGCGCGCCATAGGCTGGATCGTACCCCGCATCCCCCAACCACGCCTTCGCGGCGCTGTCGGGTTCGAGCACGATCTTGCGGTCGTCGAGCAGTTTTTGCAGGCGACCCAGTTGGATGTCGACGATGCCGGTCATGTGGCTCCGGGCCAACCGGTGGAACAGCAGGACCTCGTCGATCCGGTTCAGGAATTCGGGCCGGAACGCCGCCCGGACGACCTCCATCACCGGTCCCCGCACCGCGCCGGAATCTTCACCTTCGGCCTGGTTTGCGAGAATGTCGGAGCCCAAATTGGACGTCATCACGATCACGACGTTGGAGAAATTGACCGTGCGGCCCTGACCATCGGTCAAGCGGCCATCGTCCAGAACCTGCAACAACACGTTGAAGACATCCGGGTGCGCTTTCTCGATTTCATCGAACAGCACGATTTGATAGGGCCTGCGGCGGACCGCTTCGGTCAGGGCGCCGCCTTCCTCGTACCCGACATAGCCCGGCGGCGCGCCAATCAAGCGCGACACCGCATGTTTCTCCATGTATTCGGACATGTCGATCCGCACCATCGCCTGTTCGTCGTCGAACAGGAAGGACGCCAGCGCCTTGGTCAGTTCGGTCTTGCCCACACCGGTCGGGCCGAGGAACAAAAACGAACCGATGGGCCGCCCGGGGTCCTGCAACCCAGCCCGCGCCCGGCGCACCGCGTTCGAAATCGCGCCGATGGCTTCTTCCTGGCCGATGACGCGGGTTTTCAACTGGTCTTCCATCTGGAGCAGTTTTTCGCGTTCGCCTTCGAGCATCTTATCCACGGGAATGCCGGTCCAGCGCGACACCACGGCGGCGACATCGTCCTGGGTAACTTCTTCGTTCAACATGCGGTGCTCGCCCGCCAACGCCGCCGATTCCAAATTTTGCTCCAGTTCGGGAATGACGCCATAGGCCAGTTCCCCGGCGCGTTCCAACTGTCCGGCGCGTTGGGCCTGTTCCAGTTCAACGCGGGCGTGGTCGAGTTGTTCCTTGATGTCCTGCGCGCCCTGGATTTCTTCTTTTTCGGACTGCCACTGCACGGTCAATCCGCCAGACTTCGCTTCGAGTTCGTCCAGATCGGCTTGCAGTTTTTCCAGCCGGTCGCGGGACTCCTTGTCGGTTTCCTTCTTCAAGGCTTCCCGTTCGATCTTCAATTGCATGATGCGCCGATCCAACTCGTCGATTTCCTCGGGCTTGGAATCAACCTCCATGCGCAACCGGCTCGCCGCTTCGTCGACCAGATCAATCGCCTTGTCCGGCAGAAACCGGTCGGTGATATAGCGGTTCGACAGGGTTCCCGCCGCGACAATGGCCGCGTCGGTGATCCGCACACCATGATGCAGTTCGTATTTTTCCTTCAGCCCGCGCAAAATGGAAATCGTATCCTCGACTGTCGGTTCGGCGATTGTCACAGGCTGGAAACGCCGGGCGAGCGCCGCGTCCTTTTCAACGTTCTTGCGGTATTCGTCGAGCGTCGTGGCGCCGACGCAATGCAGGTCGCCACGCGCCAATGCCGGTTTCAACATGTTGGACGCATCCATCGCGCCTTCCGCAGCCCCCGCACCCACCAGCGTGTGCAATTCGTCGATGAACACGATGATCTCGCCCTCGCTCGCTTCGATTTCCTTCAACACCGCCTTCAAGCGTTCCTCGAATTCACCCCGGAACTTGGCGCCCGCCACCATCGCGCCAAGATCGAGCGACAGCAACGCCCGGTTCTTGAGACTTTCCGGCACGTCGCCGTTAACGATGCGCTGCGCCAGCCCTTCGACGATGGCCGTCTTGCCGACGCCGGGTTCGCCAATCAGGACCGGATTGTTCTTGGTGCGCCGCGACAAGACCTGAATGGTGCGGCGGATTTCCTCGTCCCGACCGATGACCGGGTCGAGTTTGCCGTCACGCGCCTGCTGGGTCAGGTCCTGGGCGTATTTTTTCAACGCGTCGTAGCCATCCTCGGCGGTGGCGCTGTCCGCCGTCCGGCCTTTTCGCATGTCGTTGATGGCGCCGTTCAAGGCTTGCGGCGTCACACCCGCGCCGGTCAGGATTTTCTCCGCCGCTAAACCTTCGGACAGGGCCAGGGCAAGCAAGAGGCCTTCGGCGGTCACGAAACTGTCGCCGGCCTTTTCCGCGATTTGTTCGGCTTGATCCAACAACCGCGCGGTGTCGGGCGCCATGTAAATTTGACCCGCGCCCGCGCCTTCGACCTTCGGCAATTTCCCGAACTCAGCCTCCACGGCCTGCCGGGCGGCGGACGCATCGCCCTTCGCCGCCGTGATCAGCCCGGCGGCCAACCCTTCCTCGTCGTCGAGCAGCGCCTTGAGCAGATGCAGCGGCGTCAATTGTTGATGGTTCGAGCGAAGCGCGATTGTTTGCGCCGCTTGAATAAACCCGCGCGCGCGTTCGGTGAATTTTTCCAGATTCATGTACCAACTTCCTCTTGCAAGCCCCCTTATCAGGCGGGCGGTTAACAATGACGCCCATATACGGGCCGCCATCCCTCAGCAATGTCCGGAACCCTATGATAAGGCATCCCGTCCCTTCGACATATGGATATCCACGATTGTCCCTGCAAGAGCCCGACGATAGCTTTGATTCAAGTCAAAAGGCGCCGTCCGACACCGCCCCAGCCCATAAGAATTTACGGTTCCCGGTTGCGCGGTTTAGACTATCGTTTCCAAGGCGCAGGATACACGACACAGGATACAATCATGCCCCCCATTACGGACAAAACCCCCATCGCGTTTTCCGATTCTTTACCGGACAACGTCGATGTCGTCGTCATCGGGGCGGGAATTGCCGGAACCGCGAGTGCGTATTTCCTCGCCAAGCGCGGCGTATCGGTGCTGCTCTGTGAAAAAGGCCGGGTCGCCGGAGAACAGTCGAGCCGCAATTGGGGATGGGTGCGCCAACAGGGCCGGGACTGGGCCGAGCTTCCCATCATGATGGAGTCCAACCGCATTTGGCGCGGCCTGGCGGCGGAAACCGGTGAGGCCGACCTTACCTTCACGCAATCCGGATGCGTCCACCTGATCGAAGACGAAGCCATGCGGGAAAAATACGAAGCCTGGCATGATCTGGCGAAACGCCATCAACTCGACACCACGATGTTGACGCAGGACGAGGTCTCTGCGCGCTACCCGAACATTGGCGGCAAATGGCTTGGCGGCATGGTGACGGAAACCGACGGGCGCGCGGAACCCTTCGTCGCCGTTCCCGCACTGGCTCGCGCCGCCCGCGCGGCGGGCGCCGCCGTGATCGAAGCATGCGCAGTGCGAACGCTGGAAACGCACGCGGGCCGGGTTACGGGCGTCGTCACCGAACAGGGGCGCGTTGGATGCGGCAAGGTCGTGCTGGCGGGCGGCGCCTGGTCGTCCGGCTTCGCGGCCAACGCGGGAACCGATTTGCCGCAATTGATCGTGCGCTCGACCGTGGCGCGAACGGAGGCGGCGCCGCCGCTTTACACTAACAACATCTCCACCCCCGGCATGGCGTTGCGACGACGCGCCGACGGCGGTTACACCATCACCAGCGGCGATCTGGCGGAACATTATTTGTCGCCGGCGTCCTTCAAGTATTTTTTGAAGTATCTAAAACTCCTGAAGCTCTCGGCGAAGGACGTCCGGATACGACCCGGCGCGCCCAAGGGCTATCCCGGCGCCTGGGGAACGCCGCGACGCTGGTCCGCCGACGCGATCAGCCCGTTCGAACGGATGCGGGTCTTAAATCCGGACCCGTCTCCCATCGTCATCCAGCGCATCAAGGACCGCCTGCCCCTCCGCTATCCGGAACTGAAGGACGTAAAGCTGGCCGAAGCCTGGGCCGGGATGATCGACGTCACGCCCGACGCCGTGCCGACGCTTGGCGAAGACCACCGGATACAAGGGCTTTACATCGCGACCGGGCTCAGCGGGCATGGCTTCGGCATCGGACCGGCGATTGGACGCATCACGGCGGACATCGTGACCGGTCGTGACCCCGGCCACGATTTGACCCGATTCAGAGCAGAACGATTCTTCGACGGCGGCGCGATCACGCCCGGCCCGTATTAGCGCCGGCATCCCCGCAAGAATCGGACGCTGCATGCCCGGCGTAAATTTCACCCTGGCTTTATTTCCTAATTATCAATTATCCTATTTTCATTTATTTTGTACGTCATAACATTGATTATATGAAGATATCCATCCCATATCCCGTCACTCTTGCGCAGGCGGGAGTCCAGGGTCGTCCGGGATTTCTGGACTCCCGCCTTCGCGGGAGTGACGATTGAGGGTGGCAATTGTGCAGTCAATTCATTGATATATTGTGACTTAGTTTAAATACCCTCGCTGCATAAACGCCTATTGACAAATTCCGGTTTATAGTATATATTCCTATTTACCGTCACGCATATCGCGGACGCCGTCGCCGGGACGCTCCAAATGCTAACCAATGTTATCTAATGCTCACTATTTCAGGCTTTTTTTCGCACCTGAGTACCATTTCCCAGCGCCGGGCCGCCCTGCTCTCAACCGAGCAGGAACGGTTGCAGCGCGTAGCTCAACACCAGCGACCCCACCATGCCCAGCAGGATATAAACGGCGAACACCTGCCGATTGACCAGGGCGTACACCCCCATCGCTGCCGGGATGCTGGAAACGCCGCCCGCCAACATGAAGCCAAGGGCCGCGCCGGGCAGCATGCCCATGTCGAGCATGGCCGAAACCGTCGGGATCGCGGCGAAGCCGTTCAAATAGGCGGGCATGCCGATCAGCACGCTGGCGGGGATCGCCCACCAGGATTCGCCGCCAAGGGACTGGCCGATCACTTCGGCGGGGATATAGGCGACCATCAGGCTTTCCACCAGAAACGCCAGAGTCATCCACCGGAACAGGAACCAGGCGCTTTCGCGACTGGTGGACAGGAAGGCCTCGCGGCGATCCGCGTCCTTCCAGAATTCCATCACGACCGGTTTTTCCGCCAACACCGTATTCGCGCTGGCGCCGCAACTGGACCCGCAACACGACGTCATGGCGCGCAACGGATCGCTAAAGCCGCCCCGGCGCACGATGACATGCGTGGCGAAACCGCCGATCAACCCCATGCCCACGGCCGCCACAAGCTTGATCAGGGTGAATTCCGGCCCCATCACGCTCATCATCAACAGGAACATCGAGGGGCTCATCAAGGGAGACGACAACCAGAACGCCATGACCGGCGCCAACGGAACGCCCGCCGCCAACAGGGCGGCGACAACCGGGATGACGCCACACGAACAAAATGGCGCCGTCGCGCCGAACGCCGACGCCAGGACAATCGCTTTCACGGGATGGCCCTTGAACACCCGGGCGATTTGCCCATCCAGACTGGTCGCCTTCGCCGCCCCCGCGATCACGACCGATGCGGTCAGGAAGGGGAGTATCGACAACATGGCGTTGGAGGTGAACACGACGCTGGACCAGAGCTGGTCATAAGCAACGACGGCGATCAGCGCGAACAGGCCCAAAATGGCCAGAATGACACGGTCGATCCCTCGAATTCTTTGCGCGGTGATGGCGATGGCCGTCATGTTTCAAACCTTCCCGCCACGCGCCCGGTTATTAGCGTCCCGGCGCCCAGCGTCCTTCAACATCCTGTTTTAACGTCTACACCTTATCTAAGGCCCATTATCACCCGAGTCAATTATATTTCTAGAATATTCGAAATAATAACTACAAGCATGATGGACTTGATTGTGGAACAGGATATCTTGAATAATTATGAACAAGACGCGGCCCCGTTCGGGGCGGCGCCATCGAAACCGTCAAATTCCCTGTCAATCAGGCGAACAGAGTAGGCAAAGCATGGATTACACGACTTTGGGCAAAACCGGTTTGCGCGTCAGCGTCGCCGGATTGGGATGTGGCGGCAACAGCCGGTTGGGCATGGGGGCGGGCAAATCCATGGAGGACGCCGCCCAGGTCGTGCGCAAGGCCATCGAGCTTGGCGTTAATTATTTCGACACCGCCAGAAACTACGGCACCGAACCCGCCGTCGGCGCGGCGATCAAGGATGTTCCACGCGACAGCGTCGTGATTTCGACCAAATCCACGATCAAGGTGGACGGCGTGCGCTACACGGCGGCGCAGGTGCTGGACCACCTCAACAATTCATTGAAGCAGCTGGATACGGATTACATCGACGTTTACATGCTGCATGGCGTGGCGCCGGTGGATTACGACTATGCGCTGGAAACCCTGGCGGAGCCGCTGTTGAAGGAGCGCGACAAGGGCAAGTTCCGCCATCTTGGCATTACCGAAACGGCGCCGCGGGACCCAACCCAGGAAATGCTGCAACGCGCCGTCCATGAACCGTGCTGGGAGGTCGCCATGCTGGCTTACCACATGCTGAACCAGAACGCGCGCACGAAACTGTTCCCGCATATGCTGGAAAAGGGCGTTGGAACGCTGCTGATGTTCGTGGTTCGCAACATCTTCAGCGTGCCCGGTCTGTTGGAGAAAACCGTGGCGGATTTGGTGAAAAACGGGGATTTGCCGGACGATTTCCCCAACAAGGACGATCCCCTGGGGTTTCTGGTTCATGACGGCGGCGCGACCACCATCCTGGACGCGGCCTACCGCTTCGCCCGCCACCAGCCCGGCGCCGATGTGGTTTTGTTCGGCACCGGCAATCCGGACCACCTGCAATCGAACATCGACTCCATTCTGAAACCGCCCCTGCCGGACGCCGATGTCACGATGCTGCACGATATGTTCGGAGCATTGACCACCGTCGGTCTCGATTCGCCGGACAGCATGCCGAAGCCGAAATAGACCCTCTACACAGTGGAGCGCTTTACACGGTGGCGCGCTTTTCCCGTTCGAACAAGATCGCGTCGTATTCCGCCAACCGCGCCATGACGCGCCCGTAAACGCTGTTGGGGGGATAGGCGCCCGAATCATCGGGTTGACCGGCGTCGAGCCCGGTGAAGAGCGCGACCGCATCGTCGATATTGGCGACGCCCCAGATATGAAATTCACCATCGGCCACGGCGGTGGCCACTTCGTCGCGAAGGATCAGGTTTTTTTCGTTCACCGCCGGAATCACCACGCCCTGGTGTCCGGTCAACCCATCCTGTTCGACGCAGGAGCGGAAAAATCCTTCGATCTTGTGGTGGGCGCCGCCAATCGCCTGGGACTCGCCATGCTGGTTGACCGACCCGGTGATCGCGATGTCCTGACGCAGCGGCGCGCCGGACAAATCCGACAGCACCGCGACCAGTTCCGCCATAGACGCGCTATCGCCTTCGACGCCACCATAATTCTGTTCAAAGGTGATCGAGCAATTGAACGACAACGGGAACCGTTTGGCGAAACAACCCGCCAGATACCCTTGCAGGACCATTACGCCTTTCTGCTGTATCGGGCCGCCAAGGGCCACCTGGCGCTCCACGTTGATGACGCCAAGCCGCCCCACGGACGCGCGCGCGGTGACGCGCGATGGCCCGCCGAACGCATGGTCGCCCAGGTCACGCACCGTCAAGGCGTTGATCTGCCCCACCGCCTCGCCGCTGGTGTCGATCATGACCGTGCCTTCGGAGATGGATTTTTGCATCCGGTCCTCGACGCGCGCGTTGCGGCGCCGCCGATGTTCGCTCGCCTGTATGACAATCGCTTCGGTCACCATGTCGCCGCCTTGTTCATGGACGATCTCGGCAGCTTCGGTGACGACGTCTTCCAGGATTTCAAACCGCGCGGTCAGTTTTTCACGATGCTCCGCCCAGCGCGCCGCCATCCCCAAAAGTCGCTGCACCGCCGCGTCGTCGCAACTGACCTGACGGTGGTCATGCGCGATGGTGCGGATCAGCGCGGCGTAACTCGCAAGATTATCCGGCGTTGCGTCCATATCGGCGTCAATGTCCGCCTTTACCTTGAAGTAGGTTTGAAAATCGGGGTCGATGGAAAAGAACGTGTAATACCAACGCGGCGCACCGACGATGACGACCTTGATATCCAACGCAATCGCCTTGGGTCGCGGCGCGCCCGCCAATGGCACGCTGCCCGCGCGATGGGGTTCTTCGATCCGAATCTCGCCGTCGCGCAACGCGCCTTTCAGAAATTCCCAGCTCGTCGGATTGCGCGCCAGCGCCTCCGCGCGCAGGACTAACATTCCGCCATTCGCCCGGTGCACCGACCCGGCGCGGATCATGGTGAAATCGGTCACCAGTCCACCCTCTGCAGGATGATATTCAATTCGCCCGAACAGATTTTCGTAGGTCGGGTTCGCTTCGAGAACGAGGCTGGAGCTCTTGTCATCGCTGTGGTCGACGAACAAATTGACCGCGTAATTATGTTCAGGCGGCAATCGGTTCGGCGCGCTGTCTTTGGGCTTGGTCGGCAGGAACATGTCCAAATTATCCAGGACATCGGCGCGCATTTCGACCAGCCATCGCGCCAACCCGCGATACGACTCGAATTCCGCCTGCACATCGTCCATGCATACGCTAATCGCGTCATCTGCCGTTTGGCGGCCGATTTCCGTCAGGCGCACGCCAAGACTGGCCTGTTCGCGGATCGCGCGGCGATTGATTTGCGCCAATTTAGCGTTAATAGCGCGCCCGGATTCCCTCAACCGCTCCTGATCCGGCGCCGGAAAGTCCTCGATCACTGCTGGCTTCCCATCCGGCCCAAGCGCCGCCACCATATGCCCTTGCTGGGTCTGAACGATATCGAGTCCCGACTGCCGCGCCTCCGCCCGCAATGCAGCGATACCCGCCTTTACGGCGCCTTGAAGGGTTTCGTTTTCTTTGCGGACCCGATCCTGGTAGTCCTCGCCGCCCAACGACGCCGTTAGCGCCTCGCGCAATTGCTTCACGAGAGACGCCATGCGGTCCCGGAATTTTCGGCCAACGCCGGCCGGCAACGGTAATGCGCGCGGCCTGTGCTGGCGGCGAAAATTATTGATGTAGATCCAGTCGTTGGGCGGCGGTCGCCCGTCGAGATGGCGCTCCAAATACGACAATGTCGCTGTCATCCGGCCACTGCGATCCTCGCCAACGACAAATATATTAAACCCTGGGTCGGTGACCCCAAGACCGAATTCAAGCGCTTCACGCGCGCGCGCATGGCTCGACAGCGAGAATATGCCGCCCCCAGCCCGAAAGCCAACATCGTAGGATGGCAAGGCAACGTCCGGGGCGCTTAACAATTTCGCGGTCATGATAATTCCATAGGAGTAATTCGAGCGTTCTTGATTCACCGATGATCACCGGCGACGCGGTTCGGATCAAGGTCAATAATTCCCACGACATAGCCTCGCGGGTTCCCCTGGCCAAACGACGCGGTTATGGTGTCCGGACCATGGCAGCGCACATCACGGATATATTGAGATACCCCGTCAAGGGATTGAACTCGGAGCGGCTGGACGCGACGACCTTAAGCGTGGGTGGCGGAATTCCCAATGACCGACGCTTTGCGATGGCGCCAACGTCGAGCCGATTCGATTCGGAACATCCCGCATGGTGCGCCAAGAATGAATTTCTAATGTTGATGAAGGACGAGCGCCTGGCTTTACTGGCGGCCAGGTTCGACGATGCCACATCGGTATTGACAATCAACCGGGATGGAAAACAAGTCGCCCGGGGCGACGTTTCGACGCCAATGGGCCGCGTCCTGATCGAACAATTCCTCGCCGCCTTCATGCCGACGGGACCACGCGGAAACCCTAAAATCGTCACCGCGCCCGGCACGATGTTCACCGATTGCGAAACGCCATTTATCTCCATCATTAATTTGGCGAGCGTCCGTGATATTGAGCGCGTGGCGCGCCGGACGGTTGATCCGTTTCGCTTTCGCGGCAACCTTCACATCGACGGATTGGAGCCCTGGGCCGAAACCGATTGGATAGGCCACACCTGCAAAATCGGCGACGCCGTCCTACGAATAGCGGAACCGACCGGTCGCTGCGCCGCGACAAGTGTTAACCCTGAAACCGCGGAACGCGACATGAATATCCTGCTCGCGCTCAAACAAGGATTCGGGCACACGCAAACAGGCGTTTACGCGGAAGTCCTGGAAGGCGGCGCGATTGGGGTAAACGACGCTTTAACGCTGGGCTAACGCCCCCTGGCGCTAATCCCCAGCGGCGTTTTCGGTGACTTCCGGGGTGACCGTCACGTCAGGCTGCGCGGTTTCCGGAACCTCGACAATGGCGGGCTCGATAATGACCGCCTCGGCTTCTTCCGGCTTGGCGCGGGTACGTTTGGGCCGTTCCTCTTGATCCGCGGGCGTGCGGGGACGGGATCGGCCATTCGCCCGGCGAGGCGTTCGGCTGTCCGGCTTTTCACGTGTATCGTCACGCACCAGAAATTGCGGGAGTTGTTCTTCCGGATTAGACGGGGCGTCGGGTTGTACGACCTCCGCTTCAGCTTGCGGCGGTGGTTGCTTGGACTGTTCACCGTCGTTCCCTGATCGCCGGGCGTCGTTCGTTGGCTGCCTGTCACCGTTTTCACGGGCGCCTTCCGCGTTCTTGTCGCGTGATGACTGAGCGTCTTCCCGATCCACGTTGATAATGCGAAAATAATGCTCTGCATGCTGATACATGTTTTCCGCCATCACCCGATCACCGGATGTCGTGGCGTCGCGGGCCAGTTGCAGGTACTTCTCGTAGACTTGAGAGGCCGTACCTCGAATGCGAACACTTGGCCCGTTGCTATCAAAGTTGTTAGTTCGCGATCCAGAATTGCGCCGTCCTGGATTACCCCGACCACGCGAGCGCTTCGAACCTTGTCCTTGTCCTTGTCCTTGACCTTGTCTCATAGTCTTTGTCTCATAACACCATCACATTATGTGGTAAAAAATATCAACTCGGATGCTGTCAGGCGCTCGCCCGAAAATGGCTGCTTCAGCCAACCACACAGTTATACCGAGGTTTTGATGATGCGCTTCCCGGCGCACAGTCAATCAACGAAATTCATTGTGACTTAAATCATCAACACTTGGAATCTTAGACGTTTCGCTGCAGCAATCAACCTTTAATTTCAAATCCCGTTGACGAACGCTAAGCGTCCGTTGCCCTTAACCCTTTCGGCAAACAAGACAACGATCCCGTGACGCCAAGTCGGAACGAACCGGCGACACCAGCAATCCAACCTTCTGAGCCAACGCCGTCACCGAATCCGCTTGATCGGCGCCGATCTCCAGCACCGCAACGCCGCCAGGCGACAAGAAACCCGGCACGTCAGGCAAAATTGCGCGGTATGCGCTTAATCCATCCTCGCCCCCCGCCAAGGCCAAGTGCGGCTCATATCGCGAAACCTCCAATTCCAGACCGTCGATATGATCGCGCGGTATGTAGGGCGGGTTTGAAACAATAAGATCAAAGCCACCGGTCACCGCCTGCCCCCAATCGCCAACAACAAACGCGGCGCGTCCTCCAAGCCCAAGCGCCGCCGCATTTTCCGCCGCCACTCGGGCCGCCGCGACGGATCGGTCAACCCCAACGCCCGACGCGGTCGGCAATTCCGACAATAACGCCAGCAGCAAACACCCCGTCCCCGTTCCGAGGTCAAGAATACGCAACGGCGCCGATCTGTCGGAAACACAGTCCAGCGCCGCCTCCACGATTGTTTCGCTATCCGGTCTTGGGTCCAGCGTATCCGCCGTGACCTTGAATGGCAGGCTCCAAAATTCCCGCCGCCCTACCAGATGCGACAAGGGTTCCCGCGCCGCGCGCCGCGACACCAATTGTCGAAATAACGAATCGTTTTCGACAACACGTTCGGGGTACCCCATCAGCGTCGCGACGCTTAATCCCGATGCGTGCGCCAACAGAAGGCGAGCCTCCTGGCGGGGCGACTCAACCCCCGCGCTGTTCAGGATTCGCGCGCCGTCATCCAGGTTGGACTTGATCGTGGACATGGCGGCCCCTGCTGCCGGCTTCATTTCACGAAATCTACTGTATCGCCGACAAACGGGCCGCCTGATCTTCCGCAATTAAAGGATCGATCAATTCGTCCAGCCCCTCGCCATTCAGAATTTTTTCGATCTTGTGAAGAGTCAGGTTAATGCGATGGTCCGTGACCCGGCCTTGCGGGAAATTATAGGTGCGAATACGTTCCGACCGATCACCGCTGCCGACCTGGCTTTTGCGATCCGCCGCGCGCTCGGCATCTATTAAAGACCGTTCGTGTTCGTATAACCGCGCCATCAGCACCTTCATCGCCTTCGCCTTGTTTTTGTGCTGCGACTTTTCATCCTGTTGCGACACGACGATTCCAGTCGGCAAATGCGTAATTCGCACCGCGCTATCGGTCGTGTTGACCGATTGTCCGCCAGGACCGCTGGCGCGAAAAATATCAATCCGCAAATCCTTATCGTCAATGTTGACGTCAACGTCTTCCGCTTCCGGCAACACCGCCACGGTCGCGGCCGACGTGTGAATGCGGCCGCTGGATTCCGTCTCCGGCACCCGCTGCACACGATGGACGCCGGATTCGAATTTCAATCGCGCGAAGACGCCACGACCCGATATCAACGCCGTCACATCCTTGTATCCGCCAAGCCCGGTATCGCTGACCGATAACGGCTCCATCCGCCACCCATGCAGATCCGCGTAACGCTGATACATGCGGAACAGGTCGGCGGCGAACAAGGACGCCTCATCGCCACCCGTGCCCGCGCGAACTTCCAGAATCGCATTCTTTTCGTCAGCGGCGTCCTTGGGCAACAACATGACCTGCAGCTCGCGCTCGACAATTGGCAGGCGATCCTTCAAGGCTCGAGTTTCTTCCTGCGCAAGGGCCTTCATCTCCGCGTCACCATCCTCGAGCATTGAATCCATACCCTCGATTTCCGCATTGATGGAATTCAGTTCCTGGATTTTTTCAACCACCGGCGACAGATCCGAATATTCTTTTGAAAGGCTGGCGTAATCTCCCGGATTCATGTCGGGCGACGCCATAAGCGCCGACAACTCGTCATGACGCCGAATCAGATTATCAAGCTTTTCCGCCACATTCATTGTCTAACCTTTCCATAGAGCAGGACGGGCATGCATGGAGTCGCCGGCGACGATCCCACAAACGCCTCAATCTGCTCTGGAGCATTAATATCGAGCGGACTCACAAAATCAATCCAATCCACGCATTGGAATATGATCAATCTTGATCCGCCCCATCTACGCCAAACAATCGGCGCACCCAATACATCATCGTTTTAGGATCGCCCGTCGCCAGCGCCCTATCCTCCGAAACCTCCCGCATAACGCGGCTGGGAGCGTGCAGCAACCGGTTGATCAACAATCTCGTCGCTTCCTCGGCGTCCGCCGCCGGATGCTCCGACAACACCGCCGCTCTCGCCGCCTCAAATTGGGATCGCAACGCCACGATCGCCGGATCGGCGGTTCGGCCCTCTACCTGTCGTTCCCAATTCAACACCGCCGCATCCACAATTTCCCAAGCGCTTAGCGCCGCCGCATCCCGGCTCGCCCGTCCCTGCAGGGCGACGGATTCCAAATCATCCAGGGCATAAAGAAACGCGCCATCCAATTCCTGAATCGCCGGGTCGATATCCGGCGGTGCCCCGACATCGACTAACAACACAGGGCGGCGGCGCCGTTCCCGTAACGCCGACGCCATCAACGGTTCAGAAATCATATATCGACCCGTTCCCACCTCGGCGACAACCACGTCCGCTTGCGCCAGCGCCACTCCAAGCTCATCAAACGGAACGAACGTTCGACCTTCACGACGCGCCGTCGCCTCGGTCCGCAGCGACGGTCCTGTCAGCAGCATTTGGTCGGCGCCGGCGTCGCGTAAATGATCACCAACGATATTCGCCATATCGCCAAGACCAAGCACGAGAACCGTCGTGCGCGACATGTCGCCGTGAATGTCGCGCACCAATTGCGCCGTGGCAGCCGCGATGGACGCCGGACGCCTGCCGACATCGGTCTCGGTTCGAACCCTTTTGGCGACGTTGTACGCCGCCTGCAGCACATTTTCGAGTTCCGGACCGATCATGCCATGCGACTGGGACTGCCGGTGGCTTTCCTTGACCTGCCCCAACACTTGCGGCTCGCC
>JABJJH010000040.1 GCA_018660965.1 Rhodospirillaceae bacterium
AAACGCCGCCTGGAATTGCGTCGATGACCGATATGGGGACGATTCTTGGTCCACCGCTTGAACGCAATTCATCGTATAGGGCGCGGGTGTTGGCGTCATCGATTCCGATGATCGCCGTCGAGCCGGACTCCATGCCCGCGAATATCCGCTGTTTCGCGGCGATATAACCGGCGAAATCGCCATGCCGGTCGATATGGTCCGGGCTGAGATTCAGCAGGACCGCGATATCGAACGTAAGCGTCGGCGTCAGTTCCAATTGGAAGGACGACATTTCCAGGATGTAATTTCCCTGAACGCCCCCTTGCGCGTCCCCTTGAGCGCCCAATGGCTCCAGATCGAGCGCCGGGCGACCAAGATTGCCGCCGACTTGGGCGGGTGTTCCGGCGGTTTCGAAGATGTGTCCGATCAATGCGGTCGTTGTCGACTTGCCGTTCGTGCCCGTTATCCCGATGAAGCGCGCCTCACGCTGTTCACGGCCCAACAGCTCAATGTCGCCGATGATCTCCACGCCAGCATCCCGCGCTTGCTTTGCGACCGGATGCGGGGCGGGATGGGTGTGCGGTATGCCGGGACTAAGGATAAGCGCGTCGATCCCGGACCATGCGGCTTTGGTTAATTCCGTTGTGGCGACGCCGTCTTTGGCCGCTTCGGCGCGGCCACTCTCGTTATCGTCCCAGGCCAGAACTGTCGCCCCGCCAAGCGTCAAGGCGTGCGCCGTCGTCAGCCCGGACCGGCCCAGACCCATGACGGCGATTGTTTTCCCGGAAAGGGAGCGAAGCTTGATCACGGTGTCCCTATCTCAGTTTCAATGTTGCAAGACCGAACAGCGCCAGGACGACGGCGATGATCCAGAAGCGGATGACGATGGTCGGTTCCGCCCAACCCTTTTTTTCGAAGTGATGATGCAGCGGCGCCATGGCGAAAACGCGGCGGCCAGTCAATTTGAAAGACGCGACCTGGACGATTACGGAGGCGGCTTCCAGTACGAACAGGCCGCCAATGATCGCCAGCACCAGTTCGTGCTTGGTGACGATGGAGATCGCCCCGAGCGCGCCGCCGACCGACAGGGAGCCGGTGTCACCCATGAACACCATCGCGGGGGGTGCGTTGAACCACAGGAAGCCGAGACTGGCGCCGACCAGGGCGCCGCAGAATACCGCGAGTTCACCGGCGCCGGCGATGTAATGAAGTTGCAGGTAGCCGGAAAATACGAAATTGCCGACCAAATACGAAATCAGCCCAAAGCACCCCGCCGCGATCATCACCGGCACGATCGCCAACCCGTCCAGGCCGTCCGTCAGATTCACCGCATTTGACGCCCCGACCAACACGAACACCGCGAAGGGGATAAAGAACCAGCCCAACTGAATCAGCAGGTCCTTGAAGAACGGCACCGCCACGGCGCCCGACAGTGGCGCGCCGGTCATCGACATGGCCCAGTACGCCGTGATGGCGGCGACCAATATCTGAAACAGCAGTTTCAATCGACCCGGCAGTCCTTTTGAATTTCGTTTCGTCAATTTCAGGTAATCGTCGGCGAAGCCAACCGCGCCAAACCCGACCGTGGCGAACAGGACCAGCCAGACGGCCTCGTTCTGAATGTCGGCCCAAAGCACGGTGCTGATGGTGATCGACAACAGGATCAGGAAACCACCCATCGTCGGCGTCCCCGCCTTCTTCAAGTGGGTATCCGGAACGTCTTCGCGGATATTGGACGCATTGCCCTGCCGGCATTTCAACCAGTTGATGAGCGATGGTCCAAGCAGGAAGCTTATCAAGAGCGCGGTCATGATCGCGCCGCCGGTTCGAAACGTTAGATACCGAAACAGATTTAAAAACTGAATGTCTTCGGCGAAGGGGGAGAGGAGGTTGAACAACATGGTGTCGTCTACCTTCCGTTTGCCGGTTGGTCTGATTGGTCCAACGCCAAAAGCGCATCGACGACGGCGGCCATGCGGCTGCCAAGCGACCCTTTGACCATGACGATGTCGTTCGCCGCGACGGTTTCCAGGACCGCCGCCACGATATCCTTGCTGCGGTTGGCGTGCCTCGCCGCTTGGTCCGATGGCAGGATTTTGGCTAAATGGTTCATGTTCGGGCCAACTGTGAACACCAGATCGATGTCGTTATCGGCGATGCCGTCCGCCAGCCCGGCGTGCAGTGCTGCTGAATCAGGACCCAATTCCAGCATGTCGCCCAGCACGGCGATGCGGCGCCCGGCGGCTTCCGCGCCAGCCGCGCCAAGAACGTTCAGCGCGGCGCGCATCGAGGTAGGGCTCGCATTGTAGCTTTCGTCGATCAACAACATGGGGCCCGAGGGCGTTTTGATTGTCGTGCGCGCTCCGCGACCGGGAAGGGGACGCAAATCCGCTAGGGCTTCGGCCGCTTTGGCGACATCCGCGCCGAGTGCGGCGACCGTCGCCAACACCGCGAGACTGTTCATGACCCAATGCTGGCCCGGCGATCCGACGACGTAGTGGATTGTTTCACCTTCGATTTGCGCCGCGACGTCGCTGTGGTCGTCGTGCATCGTGGCGTCGATCAGGCGCGATGTGCTGTTGGCGTGGACGCCAAACGTGCGGATATCGGTGACGCCCGCGGCCAACGCGGCGTCGCGCAATTGTTCGAAATAAGCGTTGTCCCGATTTAAGACGGCGATGCCATCCGCGCCCATGCCGAGAAATATTTCCGCCTTGGCGGTCGCGATGGCGGACTCCGAATCGAAAAATTCTAGATGGACGGCGTCCACATTGGTGATAACAGCGACATCGGGGCGGGCCATACGGGACAGCGCGTCGATTTCGCCCGGGCGGTTCATGCCCAATTCGAAGACGCCGTAGGCCGTATCCTTTGGCATCCGCGCGAGGCTAAGCGGTAAACCCCATTGGTTGTTCAAATTTCCCTTCGTCGCGCTGGTTGGGCCTTGACGGCCAAGGGCCAGGGCCAGGGCTTCCTTGGTTCCGGTTTTGCCCATGCTGCCCGTGACGCCGACGATCTTTGCGCGGCCACGATCACGCGCCGCGCGGCCCAGATCCTCCAGGCCCATGGTTGTGTCCTCGACGATCAGCAGTGGCGCGCCGGAATCTGTTTCGATGTCGTTGGACACCATCGCCGCTGCGGCGCCGCGATCCAGCGCAGATTCAACAAATCGGCTTCCGTCGTGGTTCGGCCCGCGAATGGCGATGAATAAATCTCCCGATTCCAGCGTGCGGCTGTCGATGGAAACCCCGCGCGCCGTCCAGGCTGCGGTTGCGACGCCGCCGGTCGCCGCCGCCGCCTGTTCCGAAGTCCACAGCGTGGTCATGACTGGCCACCGGTCTGACTGTCAGCAGCGGCCATAGCGGCTCTCGCGACGTCGGCGTCATTGAAAGGCAGGGTTTCGCCACCGACGATCTGACCCGTTTCGTGGCCCTTGCCCGCGATCAACAGGCCGTCTCCGGCGTCAAGATTATCAATGGCGGTGCGGATAGCTTCGGCGCGGTCGCCGATTTCGCTGGCGCCGACGCATTCGTCTAAAATAGCGGTTCGGATCGACGCCGGGTCTTCCGTGCGTGGATTGTCATCGGTGACGATCACCCGGTCCGCCAATCGTGCGGCGACGGCGCCCATTTCGGGTCGTTTGCCGGCATCGCGGTCGCCGCCGCAACCGAACACGACTGTCAGGCGTCCGGGAACATGGGGACGCAACGCGCGCAACACCGTCGCCAGCGCGTCCGGGGTATGGGCGTAATCGACATAAACCGGCGCACTGTTGGCGCGAGCGCCGACTTTTTCCAACCGGCCGGATACGCCGGTTAGTTTGGACAACATGCGGGTCGCTGTCGCGGGGTCGGCGCCGCACCCGATCGCCAGCGCCAGGGCGCATAAGGCGTTGTCGATCTGGAAGGCGCCGGGAAGGGCGAATTCGACATCATGGTGTTGTCCCATGACCTCCAGCGATAACGTCCAGCCGTCGCCATTCGGCGTCGCGGCGTGATACCCGACATGCAGCGGCGTTTCGCCGTTATGGTTTTGGCCATAGGTAAGGACGCGGAAGCCGCGTTCCGCCGCCAGCGTGGCGATAGCGCGCAATTCCGGCGCGGCGCCCGGTGCAACGGCGACGCCGCCCGGTTTCAACAAGGTGTCGAACAGGCGCAATTTCGCATTTCGATACGCCGTCATCGAGCGGTGATAGTCGAGGTGATCGCGCGTCAAATTGGTGAAGGCGGCGGCGGTTATATCAACCCCGTCAAGGCGACGCTGGTCCAGTCCATGGCTCGACGCTTCGAGCGCCAGGTGGTCCACGCCGCCAACCTTGAGCGCCGCCAGCGTTTCATGCAGTCGGACAGGGTCGGGCGTCGTCAGGCTTGGTTCGGTCTCCCCGCCCGCCATGTCCGGCGCGACGAGGCCAAGGGTCCCGGCGGAAGCCGAGCGATATCCCAGCGCCGACCAGAGTTGCCGGGTGAAGGACGTGACGGAGGTTTTCCCATTGGTGCCGGTGACCGCTGCGATTGTGTCAGGCTGCGCGCCATGAAACCGCGCCGCCATTCGGGCCAGCCGCCGACGTGGATCGGGGTCAGTGATGACGCTGATATCGTCCCGCACGGCGTCGCCGGTCCAGTCTTGCAGGCGAAAACCCGAAGGGGCCAGAATCGCGACGGCGCCATTATCCAGCGCCTGCGGGATATAGGCGCGTCCGTCCGCCGCCGCTCCCGGCAGGGCCGCGAACAGATAACCCGGCAAGACGGCGCGGCTATCGGCCGAAAGGCCGACGATATCCAGATCGGGTTTGATGCGCTCCAAAGTCACGTCGTTCGTTTCCACCATTTCCATCAACTCAATAAGACGCAAGCCGGCGGCCCTCTGGTTTTATCTCGATGTTTAACTGGCGCATCACCGCTGGCGCCGTTTCGTCCGTTGGTCCGATGCCCAGCATCGGGGCCGCCTGCTCGACAATGCGCCGCACCACCGGGGCTGCGACCCATCCGCCCGTCGCGTAATTGTTCGTCTTTTTGGTGCCCTGGGGTTCGTCGAGCATGATGAGAACCACGTATCGGGGGTCAGTCATGGGGAAGGCGCCGACGAACGAGGAAATCAAGGATTTTTGGCTGTAGCCACGGCGGTTTGATTTCTCCGCCGTGCCGGTTTTTCCACCGACCAGATAACCGCGCGCGGCGGCCTTGCCACCCGTGCCCTTTGTTACGACAAGGCGCATTAAGCGCCGGAGTTCCTGCGACGTTTCCTTCGACATGACGCGGTCGCCGCGCATTTCGGTTGGCGCCTTGGTCCCGGGTTTGGGGGTGCGGCGGATCAATGTTGGGCGATTGAGGGTTCCGCCATTGACCACGGCGGCGACGCCAACGGCCAGTTGCAACGGACTGACGGCGAGACCATGACCGAAGCCGATTGTCATGGTGTTGACCGGTCGCCATGGATTAGGCGCTATTGGCGCACCGACTTCGGGCAGTTCGATGGATGCGGGGCGTAACAGTCCCAGCCGCGAAAGAAATTCGCGCTGGGCTTCGCCGCCAACGTCGCGGGCCATTTTTGCGGAACCGATGTTGGAAGAGTAGATAAAGATTTCAGGGACCGAGAGCCACCGTTTCTTGGCGTGATAATCGCGGATCGTAAAACGGGAAATCCGGATCGGCTTCGTTGTGTCATAGCCGTCTTTCATGCCGACGACGCCGTAATCCAGCGCCATGGCGGTCGTGAAAATCTTGAAGGTTGAGCCAAGCTCGTAAACACCCAACGTCGCGCGATTGAACCGTTGGTTGGGGCTGGCGCCGCCTTGTGCATTGGGATCGAAATCGGGCAGCGAGGCCATGGCGAGAACCTCCCCAAGGCGGGCGTCGAGGATGATGCCCGTCGCCCCGATGGCGCGTGAGTCCGTCATCGCGGTCATGAGTTCAACGCGCAATAGATGCTGCAATCGAACGTCCATGGTTAGCCGCAACGGCTCGGCGTTGCTGCGCAGGGCGGTATCGAAACTCTGCTCGACGCCAGCCAGGCCATTGTTGTCTATGTCGACGTAACCCAGGACATGCGCCGCCAATGGTCCGTGCGGGTAGACCCGGGTTTCGGCGCTTTGGAATTCCACGCCGGGGATACCCAGCTTGATGATGTCCCACTGCTGGCGGGGGGACAGATTTCGCTTCAACCACACGAAACCGCGATCCGATTTTAATTTGGCGGCGATCTCCGCCTCCCGTAAATCAGGCAAAGCCTTGACCAACAGCCGCGCGGCGTCGTCGGCGTCGAGAATTTTCCGGGGATTGGCGAACATCGACGCGGTTTCCAGCGTGGTCGCGAGCACTTCACCGTTTCGGTCGGTGATATCGGCGCGACCCGTGCGCATTTCCGAGGCGCTGGGCGCGTGCGCGACCCGTGGCTCGCGGGCGTCTTGTAATAGAGCTATTTCGATCAGGCGAGCGCCAACGACGGCGAAGCCCAACATCAGCACCGTGCCGCCGATCAGCAGCCGGGTTCGTCCGGTTTCCATCGCGATGTCACGACGCTTGTCTCGGCGTATTGGCGTGCAGGGTTGGGCGAAGGCGGGTTTGGCTTGCCGACGTGATTGGACCGTGCGTCGACCGCGCCGCAGGCGTCCCAGGATTGATGGAATGGTAATGTTCATTCCGCGCCTCTCATTCCGGCAGCTTCGCTGATACGGGCTGGGCCGATATGGGATGATAGGAAGCGCCTGGAAGCCGCGCGCCTGTCGCCGCCTTGCTTGGAAGCGTGTTGGGCTGAGCGTCGCGGGTCGGCAAACTGTCCAGATCGCCGATCTGAATTGTTTGTAGAGGATGTAGTTCGGGCAGCATTTTCCGGCGCAACTCGTTAATTCGTTCCGGTCGGCTGATAAAACTCCACTCCGCCTTGAGGACGTGGACGATGTTTTGCTCCAGCAAGATTTCCTTGTTCAATTGACTCAGTTGGGCCTCCAACTGCTCCACCTTGTATGTGATATGGAACAGCGCGAATCCGGCGACGCCCGCCAGACACATGTAAACCACGGCGGCAAACCCCTTCATGCCGCTGCCCCCATGGCGTCTTCCGGGGCTGGGTAGGGCGCGGCCGCGGTGCGCCCGGCGGCGCGAGGCCGGGCCGACCGGGCGC
>JABJJH010000039.1 GCA_018660965.1 Rhodospirillaceae bacterium
ATCATTATGGATGGAAACGGCCGTTGGGCGAAAGCGCGTGGCTTACCGCGCGTCATGGGGCACCGTAAAGGCGCCGAGGCGGTGCGCCGCGCTATTGAAGCTGCGGGCGAGTGTGGCGTTTCGTATCTAACCTTGTTCGGGTTCTCGTCGGAAAATTGGAACCGGCCAGAACAGGAAGTCGGCGAGTTGATGCGACTTCTGCGTTATTACCTGCAATCCGAAACGGCCGATTTACATGCGAAGGGCGTAAAAATTCAGGTTATCGGTGACAGGTCGAAATTTGGCAAGGACACCGTCGATCTTATCAAATTTGCCGAAGACCAAACGCAATCTAACAATAAACTCACACTCGTGCTGGCGTTGAGCTATGGGGGGCGCCAGGAAATAACCGAAGCAGTCCGCGTCATAGCAGCGGCGGCGGTGCGGGGCGAAATTGAGCTGGATGACATTAACGAAGCTTTTGTATCCGACTATTTGTTAACGCGCGATATTCCAGATCCCGATTTGCTTATTCGCACCAGTGGGGAACAACGCATAAGCAATTTTTTGCTCTGGCAAACCGCCTACACGGAATTGGTCTTCATTGACCGCCTGTGGCCCGACTTCAAAAAGGCCGATTTAAGGGCCGCTATTGACGTATTCAATTCCCGCGAGCGGCGGTATGGTTTGGCCGTTGAAAACCCCTAAATTCAGTAACCTTACCCTTCGTGTCTTATCCGGGACTGTTATGTTGCCGCTGGCGTTTGGCGTCGTCTGGCTTGGTGGATGGCCGTTCGCAATACTGGCCGCACTTTTGTCCAGTGGCATGGCGATTGAGTGGGCGCGATTATGCGCTGGATCGTCAATACGCGTTTCTTTGATCATGGCGGTTTTTGCTGGCTGCGCGGTTTTAACGCTCTCTTTTGGATATGGCCTTGTGTCGTTGGGGGTCGTGTTTGCTGGAACCCTGTTAATTTGGGGGGTCGCGCGGTTGGAGAATATTGACGACGCAATGATTGCCGCTTTTGGCGTTCCTTATTTATCCGGTGCGGGGATGTCCTTGGCATGGTTGCGAAGTCTGCCAGAGAATGGTTTGGACACCGTGGTTTTCTTGGTGGGGATCATCGTCGCGATGGATATTGGCGCATTTGCCGTAGGGCGCACGTTCGGTGGCCCGAAAATGGCGCCGACCATTAGCCCTGGCAAGACATGGTCCGGTTTATTTGGCGGGACGCTTTGCGCCGGTGGAGTAGGGCTAATGGCGGCGATAGTTTCGGGGCAGCCCAATGTCTGGGTTTACGCCGTGATCGGTTGCCTTTTGGGGTTAGCGGCGCAAGGCGGAGATTTAATCGAATCGGCGCTCAAAAGGCGTTATAACGTCAAGGATTCGGGGACGATTATCCCTGGCCATGGCGGCTTGCTGGACCGTCTTGATGGGTTCTTGACGGTAGCCCCTTTGGCGGGTCTTATGGTGTGGATTTACGGTGGGAGCCCGGTCATATGGAAGTAACGGCGAGGTCTGTGACCAATACGCCAAGATCGGTGACCATCCTGGGGTCAACAGGGTCGGTTGGCTGTAGCACGATTGATTTGATTGAGCGAAATCCAGGCGATTACGTTGTTGAAGCGCTGACGGCTTGGCGCAATTCCGATCTATTGATCGATCAGGCGCAGCGCTTGCGTCCCCAATACGTAGCGATTGGCGACACTAGCCAATATAAGGCCGTAAAGGACGCTTTGTCCGGGACGTCGATTGAGGTCGGGTGTGGCGTCAACGGGATTACCGACGCTGCGGCGAGGCCTTCCGACATGGTGATCGCGGCGATTGTTGGGGCGGCGGGATTGGCTCCGACCATGGAGGCCGTGAATCGTGGCGCAATGGTTGGCCTGGCGAATAAGGAATGTCTGGTTTGCGCCGGCGATCTAATGTTGCAAGCAATCGGACGCAACGGCGCGGTGCTGCTGCCCGTGGATTCTGAACACAATGCTATTTTTCAGGTGTTCGATTTTGATCAACGAAAATCTGTCGATCATCTGATATTGACCGCGTCCGGCGGACCGTTCCGCACCTTTACGACAGCGGATATGCGCAACGTCACCCCGGCCCAAGCGGTGGCGCATCCGAACTGGGACATGGGCGCCAAAATTTCGGTCGATTCCGCTACGATGATGAACAAAGGCTTGGAAATAATCGAAGCCCATTATCTCTTCGGAATGGCGGAGGACGAGATAAAGGTTTTAGTACATCCCGAATCCGTCGTGCATAGTCTTGTGGCTTACGTTGATGGATCCGTTTTGGCGCAACTCGGCACGCCGGATATGCGGACCCCGATTGCGTACACGCTGGCCTGGCCGAAACGCATGGACGCGACATTGGCGCCGCTCGATCTCGTCAGCCTGTCGAAGCTGACGTTTGAAGCGCCTGACCCGGAGCGATTTCCATCATTAAGGTTGGCGCGAGAAGCGCTATTGGCAGGAGGGAATGCGCCGACAACGCTAAACGCCGCCAACGAAATCGCCGTGGAAGGGTTCCTTGGCGGGCGCATTGGTTTTCTCGATATCGCCAATATTGTCGAGGAAACACTTAATAAAATACCGTCACAACCCATGTCGAGTTTAGACGAAGTCGTCGAATTCGACGGCGCCGCGAGACAGGAAGCCAGGTCGATCCTGAGCGCGGCGAGCAACTAAACTGTATTCCGGGACTCAATGATTGAATTTGTCGCACCACTTTGGAACAACGTCGTTCCATTTCTAATCGTCTTAACGGTTCTTGTCTTCGTTCACGAGATGGGTCATTACGCGATTGCTCGTTGGGCGGGTGTGCGGGTCGAGGTGTTTTCGATTGGTTTCGGCCCGGAAATATTCGGTTGGACCGACAAATCCGATACGCGTTGGAAAATTAGCGCCGTTCCGCTCGGCGGATATGTGAAAATGTTCGGTGAAGGCGATTTCGAGGATGACAGCGATGTTCCGCGCCTTCTTTCCGAAGCGGAAAAACAAGTATCTTTTCGGCACAAGCCCTTATTGAAAAGAGCGTTGATCGTATTCGCCGGGCCCGCCGCGAATTTTATTTTTGCGATTATCGTGCTCGCCGGGTTGTTTTCGACGCTTGGGCAACCGTTTTCACCAGCCGATGTGGGAACGGTCGTCCCGGATAGCGCAGCGGCGGCGGCGGGATTTAAACCTGGCGACCGGTTTCTTCGTATTGAAGATAAGACGATTGAGCGCTTTGAGGATGTTCAGCACATTATCCGATTAAATCCAGGCGCTCCTATCACCATTATCGTGAGTCGTGCGGACACAGAGGTCGCACTCATTGCGACGCCGCAAATTACGGAAATTACCGATAGGTCCGGCAACAAGCACAGGATTGGTCGATTGGGCGTCACCCGCCAGGGAGTCGAATTCATTCAGCGGGATCCCATCACGGCGGTTTGGTACGCGTTTCGTGAAACGTGGTCGCTCGTTACGGGGACGCTTGAAGCCGTTGGTCAGATGATTTCCGGCGCGCGCGACGCCAAAGAGCTCGGCGGTCCGATCAAAATTGCGCAAATGTCGGGCGAGGTTTGGGAAATTGGCATTGTTGCCCTCATATCCTTTATGGCGCTTTTATCGGTAAACCTTGGACTCATAAATTTGTTTCCCGTGCCGATGCTGGACGGTGGTCACCTTATGTTTTTCATGTTCGAGGCGGTAAGGGGTCGTCCTTTGGCCGAAAAAGCTCAAGAATACAGCCTTCGAATTGGACTGGCCTTAGTCTTGGCGCTCATGGTATTTGTCACCATTAACGATATTGTTAATTTGTCGTACTGGAATTCATAAGTAAAATGCAGGCATTACGCATCGTTGGTTGAGGGAAGTATTTGTTTTTATTTGGTCGTATAACTGTACTAGGTGCGCTGGTGTTAGGCGTTCTAGTCATGTCAATCCATGGCTCTGCGTTTGCTCAAGGCGTACCGACCATTGTTGCGCCAGCGCCGCGCGTGGGCGCGCCGAGCGTCTCTCCCCGAACCGCACCAACGCAGCCGCGCCGCGCGGGACAACCGATTGTCGCCGAAATATCCGTCGAAGGCGCGCAACGAATTGAACCCGAAACCGTTCGCTCTTACATGGTTATCAAGGAAGGCGATCCGTTTGACTCCTCGCGGGTTAACCAGTCCTTGAAGGCGCTTTACGCGACCGGATTGTTCGCCGACGTAACACTGAGCCGGGAAGGCGACGCCTTGGTGGTGCGGGTTGTCGAAAACCCCATCATCAACCGAATTGCATTTGAAGGAAACGCTCGTTTGGAACTGGCGTTACTACAAAATGAAGTTCAATTGCGACCACGCATTGTTTACACGCGAACGCGGGTTCAAAGCGATGTAAAGCGGTTATTGGAATTATATCGGCGTACCGGGCGCTTTGCGGCGACGGTTGAACCTAAAGTCGTACAATTACCGCAAAACCGTGTTGATCTGATATTTGAAATCGATGAAGGCGCGTTAACGGGCATTCGTGGCATTAGTTTTATCGGGAACAGGGCGTTTTCCGACCGTGCGTTGCGGGAAATCATCCAGACAACGCAAACGCGTTGGTACATGTTTTTGACATCGAATGACACCTACGATCCTGACCGTTTAACGTTCGACCGGGAGCTTTTACGTCGGCACTATTTGAAAAACGGATATGCGGATTTTCGCGTTGCCTCAGCGGTCGCGGAACTCTCGCCCGACCGTAAGGACTTTTTCATAACCTTCACGATCGAGGAAGGAAAACGCTATAAATTCGGGAAATTCAACGTCGCCTCCAAAATTAAGGAAATTGACGCAAAGGATTTGAAGGAAGCGCTCGAGATCGAATCCGGTGAATGGTACGACGCTGAGGGGGTGGACCGCGCAGTGATCGCATTGTCGAACGCCGTCAGTGATAAGGGGTTCGCCTTCGTGGATGTCCGTCCACAGGTAAAACGAGACCGTAAGAACAACACCATCAATATTAATTTTGAAATTCGCGAAGGCGCGAGGGTATATGTCGAGCGCATCGACATCGACGGCAACGTTCGTACTTTGGATAAGGTCATCCGTCGAGAATTTAAACTTGTCGAAGGCGATGCGTTCAGATCAACGAAGCTGCGGCGATCCAGGACAAGAATCCAAAACCTGAATTACTTTTCACGCGTTGAAATAAATAATATTCCCGGCTCTACGCCAGATAAAACAATTATAAAA
>JABJJH010000183.1 GCA_018660965.1 Rhodospirillaceae bacterium
AGCGTGAATCTTTGTAGAGTGGCACGAGTTCCTGTAGCGGTCGGTCGCCGATCACAACCCCAGCCGCGTGGGTGGAGGCGTGCCGGTACAGGCCTTCGAGCTTCAGCGCGGTATCCAACAACTGAGCAACGATGGGTTCCTCGTCCCGCATTTGCCGCAACATGGGTTCATCGTTAATCGCTTTACGCAAACTGACCGGGTTGGCCGGATTGTTCGGCACGAGTTTGCAAATCCTGTCGACCTGCCCATAGGGCATTTCGAGAACACGGCCGACATCACGCAAGGCGGCGCGGGCTTCCAGCTTTCCAAACGTAATGATCTGGGCGACCCTATCCGCACCGTATTCAGACTGTACGTAGTGAATAACCTCGTCGCGCCGGTCCTTGCAGAAATCAATATCAAAATCAGGCATGGAAACACGTTCGGGGTTTAGGAACCGTTCGAACAACAATCCCCACCGCAAAGGATCCAAGTCGGTGATCGTCAAGGCCCAGGCCACGACTGACCCCGCGCCCGATCCACGACCCGGACCAACCGGAATATCCCGCGATTTCGCCCACTGAATGAAGTCCGCAACGATCAAGAAGTATCCAGGGAACCCCATGGATTCGATGACGTCCAATTCATAAGCCAAGCGTTCGCGGTACGGTTTTGCCAAATCTGCGCGTTCGCTGTCGTTGGCGGCGGACATCAACACCTGGGCTTCGAGCCTCTTGTCCAGGCCCACCTCAGCCATTTCCGTGAGAACCTGAAATTCGCTGCGCCCGTCCAGTTTTGGGTATGCCGGTAAAATCGGGTCATGCGTTTCGCTCATAAAGGCGCACCGCTTCGCGATGACCATTGTGTTCAGGATCGCTTCCGGCACATCCGCGAACAACGCTTCCATTTCCGAACCGGATTTGAATCGGTGCTCGGCCGTAACCCGGCGACGGTCGTCCCGCGATATTGTCACGCCTTCCGCGACGCATAGCAGAACGTCATGGGCGCCCTGCATGTCCTGGCCGGCGAAATACACATCATTTGCGGCGACCAGTGGTATATTTCGAGAATACGCCAACTCGATCAAATCCGGCTCAACCCGATCAGCATCCGCCAGACCGTGACGCGTCAACTCGATATACAGCCTGTCCTTGAAGATGGAGGAGAGCTGATCCAAAACGGTTTCAGCGAACGCTCTCTGACCATCGCGCAACAGACGATCAACCGGGCCGTTATAACCACCAGTCAACGCGATCAGCCCTTCGTTTCGCAAGGCCAGGTCATCATAGGAAATTTGTGAGGCGCCCTCGCCTGCTGAATCAAGAAAGGACTTACTGACCAACGCCAAGAGGTTCAGATAGCCCACCTTGGACTGCGCAAGCAGGACCAGCGGATCGCCGGTTTGAAGCCCGTTTGTCTCACCAAAGTCCCGGCGCACCGAGATTTGGCAGCCAATGATTGGCTGAATACCAGCATCCCGTGCGGCCAGAGAAAATTCCAGCGCGCCAAAAAGGTTGCCCGAATTCGTTACCGCGACCGCAGGCATGTCATGCTTGGCGCACAACTTTATGAGATCAGGAATTTTGATCGCCCCTTCAGACAAGGAGAAGGCGTCATGAACGTGCAGATGTATAAAATTTGATGTGGTCATGACTTCAACCTACACGCAGGCCGCCAAACCACCACGGGAACAAAACATGAAAATTCGGAACGCCTTGATGAACAACGGGTTGGTCGTTTACGTCGTTACCGTCGGGCGGGTAAAAAATCTAGTCTGACGTTAATCGACCATCATCAAGCCTGATGATTCGGTCCATTTTGTCGGCAAGGTCCAAATTGTGTGTGGCGACAAGCGCCGACAGCTTGGTTGCGCGAACAAGCGACATCAGCAATTCGAACACCTCGGCGGATGTGTGCACATCGAGATTGCCCGTCGGTTCATCCGCAAGGAGAACCCGGGGTTCGTTGGCGAGCGCGCGCGCCAGGGCGACGCGTTGCTGTTCCCCACCAGATAAACGTGCGGGCCGGTGCGCTTCCCGATCCGACAACCCAACCGCGTCGATCAAATCTCTGGCGCGGGTCCGGGCGACCGATCGGCGTACTCCGGAAATCATGAGTGGGAGCATTACATTTTCAAGCGCCGAAAATTCCGGCAATAGATGGTGAAATTGGTAGACGAAACCAATGTCGTTGCGGCGCACCAAGGTGCGTTCCTTATCGTTCATGCCCTGGCAGGATCGCCCCGCCACCTGCACCTCGCCGCCATCGGGCCATTCCAGCAGTCCCGCGATATGGAGCAAGGTCGATTTCCCCGACCCCGAAGGACCGACCAGGCCGACAAGTTCGCCGGTTGCAATCGACAGCGAGGCGCCGCGTAAAACCTCTAACGCGTGTTCGGCGAACCGATAGGTGCGTACAACGCCGTCCAGCACCAGAGCCGACGATTGAGGCTCACTCATATCGCAAGACCTCGACCGGATCGAGCCGCGCCGCACGGCGGGCGGGAATAATGGACGCCAGAAACGACAAAACAAGCGCCATTAAAACGACAGTGATGACCTCCCCTGGGTTGATGACCGCCGGTAACTTGGAAAGGAAATATATTTCGGCCGCGAACAAGTCGGTTTTGGTCAAGCTTTCGACCCATTGGCGGATGCTTTCGATATTGAGCGCGAACGAAATGCCCAACACACCGCCCAAGGCTGTGCCAATCACGCCGACGCTGGCCCCTGTCATGAAGAAAATCCGCAAGATCATCCCTCTGGTCGCCCCCATTGTGCGCAAAATCGCAATGCCCCGACCCTTGTCATTCACCAACATGATCTGGCTGGAAATTATGTTGAATGCGGCGACGATGATAATCAGCGTCAAAATTAGAAACATAACGTTCCGCTCAACCTGAAGCGCGGTGAAGAAACTAGAATTGACCTGTTGCCAATCCAGCACATGAACGTCCGCGCCCAGGGCGTCGAACAATCGTTTCCGCATCACGGTGATGGCGTCGGCGTCCTCGGTCAATATTTCCAAAACAGAAATGGATTTCTTCTTCTTGAAAAACACCTGCGCATGGGACAGCGGCATATAGATATAGGAATTATCGTATTCAAACATGCCGATCTGGAACACAGCCGCTACGGGATAGGCCTTCATACGCGGCACCGTGCCAAAAGAACTCACGTTGCCCTTTGGGGAAATCAACGTGATCTTACCGCCGACTCGTAGCCCCATACGAGCCGCTAATCGGCTTCCGACCATGACCCCCTTACCAGCGGCGTAGTCTTTCAGGTCGCCCTCGACAATGGCGTTCGCCAGAATTGGGCGTGCGGCGAAATCCACCGCGCGGACACCACGAACCAAGGCGCCCGACGCCACGCCGTTCGCCGTGGCCATGACCTGCCCTTCGACCAATGGCGTTACCGAAACCACACCCTCAACCGCTCTCACCTTATTCGCGACGAGATCATAATCCGTGAAACTACGCTCGACGCTCATCACACTCATATGACCGCCCAAGCCCAGAATTCTCGCAAACAATTCTTCGCGAAAACCATTCATGACGGACATGACAATAATCAACGTGGCGACGCCAAGCATGATCCCGACCAATGAAAACCAGGCGATTACGGAAATGAACCCTTCCTGACGACGGGATCGTAAGTATCGCCCCGCCACAAGTCGCTCGAATGCTGAAAACATGTTCAGGCTCGCATCATCGTTTGAATATTCACAGGGGGTGTTACCCGGCCAGCCGGTTCAATGCCTGGTCGATCGATATTTCTTCACGGTCGCCGGTTTTGCGGGATTTCAATTCAAC
>JABJJH010000569.1 GCA_018660965.1 Rhodospirillaceae bacterium
GTTCCTGGGCGTCGAATACCACGCGCTGACGGTTCTGTGTCTGCTCCTGTTTCTCGGCGCCATGGGGAAGTCGGCGCAGCTTGGCCTCCATACGTGGCTGCCTGACGCCATGGAAGGCCCAACACCGGTATCCGCGCTGATTCACGCCGCGACGATGGTGACGGCAGGCGTCTTCATGGTGTGCCGTTTGTCGCCGCTGTTCGAATTGTCGGAAACCGCGCTGATGGTTGTGACTGTCGTGGGCGCGTCCACGGCGTTTTTCGCCGCCACAGTGGGATTGACCCAAAACGACATCAAACGTGTCATCGCATACTCGACCTGTTCGCAATTGGGATACATGTTTTTCGCCGCGGGCGTTTCCGCCTATCCGGCAGCCATGTTCCACTTGATGACACACGCCTTTTTCAAAGCCCTGCTGTTCCTGGGCTCGGGCTCGGTCATACACGCCATGTCCGACGAACAGGATATGCGGAAAATGGGCGGGCTCTATAAATTGATTCCGTTCACCTATGCGCTGATGTGGATTGGCAGTCTGGCGTTGGCGGGCATTGGTATACCGGGCACGTCGATAGGCTTCGCGGGATTCTTTTCTAAGGACGCCATTATCGAATCGTCCTTTGCGGCTAATACGGGCGTCGGCACATACGCATTCTGGCTTGGGATCGCGGCAGCCTTTATGACGGCGTTTTATTCATGGCGTCTGTTGTTCATGACATTCCATGGAAAGGCGCGGTGTGACGAAAAAACGCTGGCGCATGTGCATGAATCGCCAAAAATCATGTTGTTGCCGCTGGTGCTGCTGGCGATTGGTTCGGTGTTCGCGGGCGTCGCCGGGTATTCGGTCTTCGTCGGCGATGGCATGGACGCTTTCTGGGGTGAATCCATCAAGATATTGTCGACGCATTCCGCGCTGGTCGATTCACACCACGTACCTGTTTGGGTGAAAGTCTTGCCGTTGGCCATGGGCGTAACCGGTATTGCGCTGGCCTATTGGATGTATGTCGCCAACACTAACTTGCCCAAGGCGTTGGCCGAAAAAATTCGCCCACTGTACCTGTTTTCCTACAACAAATGGTATTTCGACGAGTTGTTTAACGCCATTTTTGTGAAACCGGCGTTCTACCTTGGTCGGGGACTTTGGAAAGCGGGAGACGGCGCCTTGATTGATGGCGTGGGACCGGATGGCGTCGCGTCTTTGACTCAGCGGTGGGCGATGCGGGCGAGCCGGTTACAAAGTGGTTATCTCTATCACTACGCCTTTGCGATGCTGATTGGCGTCGTCGGTCTGGTGACCTGGTATCTTTACACAGCGAACGCGGGCTAAGAGCGATGATGGACGACTTTCCGCTACTTAGCGTTACGATCTTTACGCCCTTGGCGGGCGGGCTGGCGATCTTCCTGTTCGTGCGCGGGCCCGAAGAGCAGGTCGCGCGCAACGCCAAATGGGGTGCCTTATGGGTGTCCCTGTTCACCTTCGGGTTCTCCCTGCTGATCTGGTTGAACTTCAAGAATGAAACGGCGGCCTTTCAGTTCGTGGAACGTCGGGATTGGATGCCGTCATTCAATATCGCCTACCATGTCGGCGTTGACGGCATCTCGATGTTTTTCGTGTTGTTATCAACGTTGTTAACGCCGATTTGCATTCTGGCGAGCTGGGACGCTATTAAGACCCGGGTCAAGGAGTTCATGATCGCCTTCCTGGTTTTGGAAACCATGATGGTCGGCATGTTCTGCGCGCTGGATTTCATCGTATTCTACATTTTCTTCGAAGCCGTTCTGATACCGATGTTCTTGATAATCGGGGTTTGGGGTGGAAACCGGCGCGTCTACGCGGCGTTCAAGTTCTTCCTCTACACGTTGCTAGGTTCCGTGTTGATGCTGTTAGCCGTCATCGCAATGTATGTCCAAACTGGAACGACCGACATCCCGACGATCATGCAACATTCCTTCGGGCGCGATATGCAGCTCTGGATGTGGCTGGCGCTGTTCGCCTCATTCGCCGTCAAGGTACCCATGTGGCCAGTGCACACGTGGTTACCCGACGCGCACGTGGAAGCGCCGACAGCGGGGTCCGTCATCCTGGCGGGCGTCTTGCTGAAGATGGGCGCTTATGGGTTCTTGCGGTTTTCCTTGCCGATGTTGCCGGAAGCCTCGGCCTTCTTCACGCCGATGATTTATACGCTCAGTATCGTCGCGGTCATCTACACGTCGCTGGTGGCGTTGGCGCAGGAAGATATGAAGAAGCTGATCGCGTATTCATCAGTGGCGCATATGGGCTTCGTGACGGTCGGAATTTTCGCCGCCAACCAACAGGCGGTCGAAGGGGCGTTGCTTCAGATGTTGAGCCACGGTTTCGTGTCCGGCGCCTTGTTCCTCTGTGTCGGCGTGGTTTACGACCGAATCCACTCGCGGGAAATTGCGCGATACGGTGGTTTGGTAGAACGCATGCCGCGCTACGCGTTGGTGTTTATGGTGTTCATGCTGGCGTCCGTGGGACTGCCGGGCACGAGTGGGTTCGTCGGTGAATTCTTGATCCTGGTTGGCGCTTTTCAAGCGAGCACCTGGGTGGCGACGCTGATTGCAAGCGGCATGGTCCTGGGGGCGGCCTACATGTTGTATCTGTACCGTCGCGTTGTTTTTGAAAAAATGACGAAGGAGGATCTAAAGTCAATCCTCGATCTGAACCCTCGGGAAATTGTTCAATTTGCGCCGCTGATTCTGCTGGTTTTCTGGATGGGCATTTATCCGTCCTCCTTCATCGAACCAATGTCCGCGTCGGTCGCGAATTTGGTTGAGAATTACAATACTGCGCTGGCGGCGGCTGATGGCGTTCGCGCCATGGCCGTGCGATAGACGGGGGTAGGCGAAATCCGATGACCGAATTGCCAATCATACTTCCCGCCATTCCGGAAATATTTCTCGCTGTATGTGGCATGGCGCTCATGATGGTCGGCGTGTTTTCGACCAAGGAACGCGCAGCGCCCATCGTGTCGATCCTGTCCATTATGGTGCTTATCGTCACGCTGGTTTTGGTTGTGATGCTGAACAAGGGGGACGCGCTGGCGTTCAACGGCTTGTTCGTGACCGATCACTTCGCAGTATTCATGAAAGTGCTGGTTTTGATCGGGTCAATTGTCGCGCTGATCATGAGTGACGGGTTTGTGCAACGCGAACACATGGACCGGTTCGAGTTCCCGATTTTAATCGTCTTCGCCACCGTTGGCATGATGATGATGGTTTCTGCTAATGACTTGATTTCATTATACATTGGGTTGGAACTGCAAAGTCTGTCTTTGTATGTTCTGGCGGCGATGCAGCGGGATAATTTGCGTTCAACCGAAGCAGGGCTGAAATACTTTGTTCTTGGCGCCTTGTCATCCGGAATGCTGTTGTACGGCTGTTCGATGATTTATGGCTTTGCGGGGACGACGGCGTTTACAGTGCTCGCTGAGAATTTAGGCGCGCATGGCGGTCACGCTTCGGTTGGCGTTGTCGTCGGCATCGTCTTTTTGTGCGCCGGTTTGGCGTTCAAAATATCCGCCGTGCCGTTTCATATGTGGACCCCTGACGTTTATGAGGGGGCGCCGACGCCGGTTACCGCATTTTTCGCAGTAGCGCCTAAAGTCGCTGCAATGGCCTTGTTCCTGCGCGTTTTGATGGAACCGTTTGGCGGTTTGGTGGACGAATGGCGCCAGGTCATTATCGCAATTTCCGTCGCATCCATGTTGTTGGGCGCGTTCGCCGCAATTGCCCAAACAAATATAAAGCGTCTGATGGCGTACAGTTCCATTGGCCATGTCGGCTACGCACTGGTCGGAATCGCGGCTGGGACGGAAGCGGGCGTCCGCGGTGTGCTGCTGTACATGACAATTTACCTTGTGATGACGGTGGGAACATTTGCGTGCATCTTATGCATGCGCCGGAACGGTCAAATGGTTGAAGAGATCGACGATCTTTCCGGATTGTCGAAGACTCATCCGAAGATTGCGCTTGCGCTGCTTGTGTTCATGTTCTCGCTTGCAGGCGTTCCACCTTTGGCGGGCTTTTTCGGTAAACTGTATGTCTTCCTCGCGGCGATCGAGGCGGAACTTTTCACCCTCGCCATCATCGGTGTGCTATCCAGCGTCGTCAGTTCCTTTTACTACCTGCGCATCATTAAAATTATGTATTTCGATGAGGCGCGCGATCCGTTCGACATGCCGGTCGGTCGTCCGTTGTCCGTCATCATGACGGTGACGGGTATCGCTATTGTGTTGTTTTTCATTGGATTGTCGCCAATGCTTGAAGGCGCATCACAAGCAGCGGCCTCATTATTCTCCGGCTAGAATAGCGGCGCATACGGATGAATTCCGCTATCGAATACCCCGAGGGCTGGCCCGTGGGGTTCACGTTGATACATCGGGAAACGGTCGGGTCCACCAATGACGACGCTAGTCAATTAGCCGTCGGCGGCGCCGATGACGGCACGGTTGTGTGGGCCGACGCCCAAACGAAAGGACGGGGGCGTCGCGGGCGCACATGGGTTTCGCCAAAGGGAAACTTGTATTATTCAATTGTGCTGCGTCCCGACAAAACGCCGTCTGAAGCCGCCCAATTGTCGTTAGTGGCGGCTATCTCGATGGGGGATGCGTTAAGAGCTCTGTTGCCTGAGAAATGCGCTGTACGGCACAAATGGCCAAACGACATTCTGGTCGACGGCGCTAAAATAGCAGGCATACTTCTTGAATCCGCCGGGGGCGGTAGAGATCAACCCGTGGATTGGTTGGTGCTTGGATGCGGCGTAAACATTGTATCAAACCCAAAAGATACGTTATATCCGGCCACGCATTTGCACGCGTTCAATGAATCAGTGGCCACTATTGAGGTGTTGACCGCATTCGTGCAGAGGCTTTCCCATTGGCGCGATGAATGGGTCGAGAATGGCGTCGAGCCTATCCGGAAGGCATGGTTGGAGCGTGTGATGGGACTGGGCGAGGCGATTACCGTTCGAACGGCGACGGCGCAAACGACGGGGCGATTTGTCGATTTGGATAGTGATGGCGCTTTGATTTTAGAAGCTCCGGGTGGCGCGATTTCACGCATAACCGCCGGGGATGTGTTTTTTGAAGGTTCGTGAAATGCTGCTGGTGGTTGATTTTGGAAACACGAATGTCGTCTTCGCGGTTTGCGAGGGGAGTGACATCAAGGGATCGTGGCGTTGCGCCAGCGACACAAAACGCACCGCGGATGAATACGCTGTCTGGCTCACGCAGTTGATGAGCCTTGAGGGCATTGACCCGAGCGCGATTACGGGCGCAATTGTTGCGACTGTCGTCCCACAGGCTTTGTTCAATATAGAAACGCTGTGCAAACGATATTTCAAGGCGACGCCTCTTGTTGTTGGCGCGGACAATGTAACGTTGGGTTTCGAGGTGTTGATTGATCGACCGGCGCAAGTCGGCGCGGACCGATTGGCGACAGCGGTTGCAGCTTATAAGAAATTTAACGGACCTTTGATCGTCATTGATTTTGGAACCGCGACAACGTTTGAAGTGGTTGACGAAGCCGGAAATTATCGTGGTGGCGTTATTGCGCCCGGCATTAATTTGTCTGCGGAAGCGTTGCATATGGCGTCGGCGCAATTGCCCCGGATCGATATTCGCCGCACCGAGGAAATTGTGGGAAAGACGACGACTTCAGCCATGCGGTCGGGGATATTTTGGGGCTATATCGGCATGATCGAAGGGCTCGTAACCCGCATCAAGGCGGAATGCGACGTGGCGATGACGGTTGTGGCTACCGGCGGTCTTGCGCCACTGTTCGCGGAATCAACCAATATGATCGATAAAACCGATTCAAACCTGACCATTTGCGGTCTGGTTGAAATCTATGAAAGAAACAAACCATCGTGAAAATGTATGAAACGACGGGTCGGCCATCGGACGAAGAACTTTTGTTCTTGCCGCTCGGCGGCGCCGGTGAAATCGGCATGAACCTGAATTTGTATGGTCATGCCGGTAAATGGCTGATGATCGACCTCGGCATTACCTTCGGCGATGATGAAACGCCTGGCGTCGACGTTATCATGCCGGACCCAAGCTTTATCGAAGATCGCCGGCAAGACCTGTCCGGATTGGTTATTACGCACGCGCACGAAGACCATTTAGGCGCTGTCGCCCACCTGTGGCCGCGCTTGCGCTGTCCTGTATACGCAACAGCGTTCGCGGCCAGTATCTTACGGCGCAAACTGGAGGAAGCGGGGCTGCTGAAAGAGGTGCCCCTGACGGTTGTTCCGCTATCCGGAAAGTTTTCAGTTGGTCCTTTTGAAATTGAGCTGGTCACATTGACCCATTCCATTCCTGAACCGAACGCGTGCATGGTGCGAACCCCTCTGGGCGCCGTCATGCACACGGGCGATTGGAAGCTTGATCCTGATCCCCTCGTTGGTCCCACGGCGGACGGGGCGGCTTTGAGCAAACTTGGGGACGAGGGCGTCTTGGCCATGGTGTGCGTTTCGACGAATGTATTCGTTCCCGGTCACACGAAGTCGGAAGCCGATGTTCGCCGAAAATTGATTGATGTCGTCGGCGGGCTCAAACAGAGGGTCTCGATAGCTTGCTTTGCGTCGAATATTGCGCGGTTGGAAACGGCGGCGGTCGTTGGCGCGGCTTGTGACCGCCATGTCGCGTTGGCGGGGCGTTCGTTGTGGCGATTTTATGACGCCGCGAAAGAAAACGGTTATCTCACCGATATAGAACCATTTCTGGACCCTGAAGAAGCGGCGCATTTACCGCGCGACAAGGTGTTGTATGTGTGCACAGGAAGTCAGGGGGAACCGCGCGCCGCGCTGACGCGAATTTCCGAAGGCGACCACAGACATGTTGCATTCGAACCGGGCGACTCCGTGGTGTTTTCGAGTCGTGTTATTCCGGGCAACGAAAAATCCATCGGACGTTTGCACAACCGTCTCGCCGCGCTCGGCGTGGACATCATTACCGCGCGTGACATTGCCGACGTTCATGTGTCGGGACATCCCGCGCGCGATGAACTCACACAAATGTATCAATGGATCAGACCGCAAATTGCGGTGCCGGTTCATGGCGAACGGCGCCATCTGGTAGAACACGTCAGTCTGGCCAAGACCTGCCAGGTCCCGGAAACTCAACTCGCCGTGAATGGCGATCTTGTCCGCTTGGCGCCAGGACCCGTCAAAATTATCGAAAAAGTTGTTTCCGGACGCCTCGTGGTCGATGGGAATCGGGTGTTGCCTTCGGAAAATTTCGCCCTTCGGAATCGCCGAAAAATGCTGTTTCACGGTTCCGCCGTCGCCACCCTTGTCATGGATCAGGATGGATATCTGCGCGATGATCCCCTCGTGACGGTGCAGGGGGTTTATGATCCGAACAATGACGTTGAAATCGCCAATTCTGTTGTGGATGCGATCATTGATGCTGTCGATTCATTGCCAAGACGGTCCAATGACGATGCGGTGCAGAAGTCCGCACGTAATGCGCTGCGCCGTCGATTGCGTGATTTATGCGGTAAACGACCGGAAACCGATGTGCATGTCGTGCGCCTGGGATGATCAAAGTTCAAAATTGCATGAGACAAGAAATTGATAGGTAAACTGAACCATGTCGCCATCGCAACGCCTGATGTCACCGCCGCGGCTGCGATGTATCGCGACGCCCTTGGCGCAAGAGTGTCGGAACCCCAGGCCTTGCCGGATCATGGCGTGACGGTTGTTTTCGTGGAATTGCCGAATACCAAAATCGAACTGTTGGAACCGTTGGGGACGAATTCGCCAATTCAAGGGTTCATCGATAAAAATCCAACCGGTGGGATGCATCATGTTTGTTACGAAGTCGAAGATATCATCGCGTCTCGCGATGCGCTGGCCGCTTCTGGCGCCAAAGTTCTTGGCGACGGCGAACCTCGTCAAGGGGCGCATGGCAAGCCGGTGATATTCCTTCACCCGAAAGACTTCGCCGGCACGCTCATTGAATTAGAGCAAGCCTGAGAACAGAGGAAATGTTGGCATGGATATCGCCGGGAGCGTTGTAACATTCATCATTATCTGGTGGCTGGTGCTCTTTATGGTGCTGCCTTGGGGCGTGCGCCAGCCGGACACGCGTGACCCAGCGCACGCCGACGGCGCGCCCGAACGACCGATGTTACTTATTAAATTCGCCGCGACAACGGTGATTGCCGCGGTCCTGTTCACCGCGTTTTGGTTTATCGCCGATTCCGGAATCATTAATTTTCGAAGTTAAAGACGGAGCGGTGGGAAATGACCACATATTGTGACACGGCGCCGGGGCATGAATGGCATGGTCCGTATCACGATACGGAGTATGGCTTTCCTGTTTCAGAAGAAAATATTTTGTTTGAAAGGCTTGTCCTGGAAATTAATCAGGCGGGTTTGTCCTGGTTGACCGTGTTAAAAAAACGCGAGGCTTTCTATGCGGCCTATGATGGGTTCGACGTGGATAAGGTGGCGGCGTACCGGGACGTTGATCGGGCGCGCCTGCTTGGTGATTCCGGCATTATTCGAAACAAGCTCAAGGTCAACGCCGCCATAGAAAATGCGAAGCGCATTCAGGCGCTGCGCGCGACTCACGGCGGGTTTAAGTCATGGTTGGATCAACATCATCCACTGACGAAATCTGACTGGGTGAAATTGTTCAAACAGACGTTTTTATTCACCGGTGGTGAAATTACCGGTGAATTCCTAATGAGTACGGGCTACTTGCCAGGGGCTCATGATCCAGCGTGTCCGATTACAAAACGGATAGCGACGGTGGAGCCCCCGTGGATTGGCGTCGCCATGGAATTCTGGACGTCCGGCGATTAATGGATCGGGATTTCGGACAAAAAAAAGCAAGAGCCGAAGCTCTTGCCTAAATAAATTTATTAATGCTCTCGCCGGATATCGTTCGTTTCGGCGTCCGTTTTAAAACGTTAACGCCGCCTCCCTAGACCACTTTTGATTTGATCCCAGCCTTCTTCATTATTGTGACCAAATTATAGATAACATTTTCCATGCCCGTCATCTTATTTCTAACAATTTCGTTAAATTTTATGAAATTTATGATTAAATACCCTGTCGATTGACTAGGAATAAACCTTTGGCGGGAAAATATAAAATTGGCGCCGTTTTTGTTTGAAAGTTTAGCGGCGTTTATGGATTTGGAGCAATCATGAAAATATATGGCCTGTGTCTAATTATGGTGGTCTTTGCATTCGCCAATTTCGGGCTGGCGGAGGAATTATCTGTCGTTGCGACGAAGGAATCGTGTCGGAAATTGGTCGCCCATAAACCAGCCGCCGGGGTCGCGTTTACACCTGGCGTTGATGTGAAGGGACGGCCCGTTGTTCCGGCGGACCTACCCAGTGAAAGCGGCGTGGCCCTCCGGTTGCCAAAAAAGTTTGAATTTCCAATTTCGGTTAATCCCTTAAATGGCGCCGTGGCCAATCGGTTTGGCGAAACAAAATTGGATCTAGGACGTATTCGGTTCGACTCTCAAACAGGGGCGGTCACCTATAACGGGCAATCCTTGCATGGTGTTGTTTATAGCGATTTCGTCCGAAAATGCCGTGAAATCTCCAAGACCAAACGATAGAGCTTCGTTTATGCGCCGTGGACATGGATAGATGGTTTCCGTAAGTTCCGCTGCCCGGTTAAGCCGTCTTATTTCTAGTAAGGAAACGCCATGCGTCTGTCCCGATATTTTCTGCCGACACTGAAGGAAACGCCTGCGGAAGCGCAAATCGTCTCGCATCGCTTGATGCTTCGGGCGGGTATGGTTCGCCAGGCGAGTGCCGGGATTTATTCATGGTTGCCGCTGGGTTTTCGCGTGATGAAAAAAATCGAACAGATTGTCCGTGAAGAACAGAATGTGACCGGCGCCCAGGAAGTTCTCATGCCAACGATTCAATCGGCCGATCTATGGCGTCAAAGCGGCCGTTACGATGGATATGGCAAGGAGATGCTGCGGATCACCGACCGGCATGACCGTGATATGCTGTATGGTCCGACGAACGAGGAGCAAATCACGGAAATTTTCAGCGGCTCCGTACGCAGTTACAAGGATTTGCCGCTCAACCTTTATCATATTCAGTGGAAATTTCGCGATGAAGTCCGTCCACGCTTCGGGGTCATGCGCGGGCGGGAATTTCTGATGAAGGACGCCTATTCTTTTGATCTGGACGCGGAGAAAGGGCGCGCGGCTTATAACAAGATGTTTGTCGCCTATCTGCGCACGTATGCGCGGCTTGGCCTCAAGGCGATCCCCATGCAGGCGGACACGGGGCCAATCGGCGGCGATTTAAGTCACGAGTTTATTATTCTTGCCGATACCGGTGAAAGCGAAGTTTTCTGTCACCAGGACTTTCTCGACCGGGACGTACTGGCGCAGGAAATTGACTATGAAGCGGATCTTCAACCCGTCGTCGATGCGTGGACAAATTTATACGCCGCGACAGATGAGCAGCATGACGCGGCGCGTTTTGAAGCGGAGGTGCCCGAGAATAAACGGGTTGGCGCGCGCGGCATCGAGGTCGGACACATTTTCTTTTTTGGGGACAAATATTCCAAGCCATTGGGCGCGACCGTCTCAACGCCTGATGACGGGGAAGTCGCCGTCCAGATGGGGTCGTATGGAATCGGCGTTTCGCGCTTGGTCGGGGGGATTATCGAAGCCAGCCACGACGA
>JABJJH010000122.1 GCA_018660965.1 Rhodospirillaceae bacterium
AGATTTCCGGGCTGGCCAATTTTAACGAAGTGTTTCTGACCGATGTGCGCATTCCCGACAGTCAACGTCTCGGCAAGGAAGGCGAAGGCTGGAAGGTCGCGATCACCACCTTGATGAACGAGCGCGTTACGTCGGGACCGCGCCCGGCGCCGGATTTCGAGGATATATTCGGGTTGGCGCGCGAAGTGATGATCGAAGATGGTCCCGCCGTCGCCGACGCCGCCATTCGCGAAAAGCTTGCAGATTGGTACATCAAGTCCAGAGGTGTGGAGTTGACCCGCATGCGCACGCTGACGGCGATGTCGCGCGGCCAGACGCCCGGCCCGGAAAATTCAATCTCCAAACTGGTGTCGGCGTTCAAGCGTCAGGAAATAGCCCTGTTCGGCATGGACCTTCTCGACATGGGCGGCGTCATGATGAACCGTGACGCGACGCCCATGCGCGCGTTGTTTCAAGAAGCGGCCTTGGAGGCGCCGAGTGGGCGCATCGCGGCGGGGACAGATGAAATTCTGCGCAATATAATCGGCGAACGGGTGCTCGGACTGCCACGCGAAATTCGCGTCGATAAGGATTTGCCGTTCCGGGATGTACCGACTAGCGTTTAACAAACCCAACATCACAAGAGAATACCGCAAACATGGATTTTAACGATACGCCTGAAGAAGCCGCCTTCCGCGCGGAAGCGAGAGCCTGGCTTGAAAAAAATGCCGAACCCAAGAAACCGGGCCAGCTTCATGAAATGAAGCAGAACGACGAGCGCTTGGTGCCGTTGACCAAGGAATGGCGCGCCAGGAAGTTCGCCGCAGGGTATATGGGCATCACGGTGCCAAGTGACTATGGCGGACGCGGCGGCGCCTGGATTGAGGACATAATCTACAACCAGGAAGAAGCGAAATTCGTTACGCCGCGGCAGGTCGCGTCCAGCCTGGGGTTGATCATTCCAACCATTTTGGCTTACGCCAGCGAGGAGCAGAAAAAATTCCACGTCGGCGGCATTTTGCGCGGCGAACAAATCTGGTGTCAGTTGTTTTCCGAACCCTCGGCGGGGTCCGACCTGGCGGGGTTGCGCACCCGGTCGCGGCGCGATGGCGACGATTGGGTCATCAACGGGCAGAAAATCTGGACTTCCGGCGCGCATCAGGCCGATTACGGCATACTGGTGACGCGCAGCGACCCGAACGCGGAAAAGCACAAAGGCCTGACCTATTTCTTCGTCGATATGAAGACGCCCGGTATTGAAGTGCGACCCATCAAACAAATTTCAGGCGTCTCCAACTTCAATGAGGTGTTCTTCACCGACGCGCGTATTCCCGACAGCAATCGGTTTGGTAGGGAAGGCGAAGGCTGGAAGGTGGCGATCACCACCTTGATGAACGAGCGTGTGGTCGCCGGGGAACGTCCGCCGCCGGATTTCGAAGACATTTTCGCCTTGTCGCGACAACTGGAAATCGAAACCGGTCCCGCGATCGGGAATTCCGCGATCCGTGAAAAACTGGCGACATGGTATATTCAGACCCAAGGCGTCCGATTGACCCGCATGCGCTCGATCACGGCGTTGTCGCGCGGACGCGAGCCGGGGCCGGAAAATTCCATCGGTAAGGCGGTGTCGGCCTATAAGCGTCAGGAAATATCCGCATTCGGCATGGATTTAATGGACATGGCCGGGGTGTTGACCAATCCTGATATGGCGCCGATGCGCGCGCTGTTTCAGGACGCGCTCATGGAATCGCCCAGCAGCCGCATCGCAGCGGGAACGGACGAAATTCTGCGTAACGTTATCGGGGAACGGGTGCTTGGTCTGCCGCGTGAAATTCGCGTCGACAAGGGCGTTCCGTTTTCCGATCTCGTGAATTCCGAAACCTGACCCTATGGCGTTTTGACGGCGTGCAAGACCGCCGTCCGAACGGCCAGCTCCTCGATATCATAATGAGCGCGCCACCACGGATGCAGCGTGTCGGTCGGTATGGCTTCCGGTCTCATGTCGAGCGGAATCAACGCTGTCTCGAATCCCAGTTTTTCGAATATGCCTTTTACATCGCTCGGGCGTTTCAGGTTGATGATGCCGCCGTGGGACCGTTTAAACGCGTCGGGGGAAAGTTCGTACATCCAACGAAACGGCTGGTCCCTGTCCAGATGGTTGGAAAAATTGACGAGGTGAAAATGACAGCCGCCGGGCGTCAGTTTTTCTGAAATTGACGCGATCACGGATTCAAGATCGTCAATATGTTCCAAACATGAAATCGACGTGATGATGTCGAGCGGGTCGAGCTCACGGTCATTGGGTGATTTCAAGAATTGGCAATGCACAGCGAAGCATTCGCGCAACGCCATTCCGTCAGTTTCCCCGGTTTTGAAATAACCTTGTTCAAGCGCCCTTAAAACCGCGTCGCTATGCAATACGTCCCGATGAACCAGAGGGTCCACGCCAGTATATTGTTTGGCGTTCTGGCGCATCATGAAAGGCGCAAGACCGCCATTGCGACCGCAACCGATTTCCAGAACATTTTTGTCCGCCAGGTCGCGGTCCGGATCAATGCCGCATTGCGGCGCGTCACGGCAAATTCGCCGAAATATAGATTCGAGACGCGCCGGATCACCCGAATTGATAAAACGGACGATTTCCCGGCGCGTAACGAAATTCGATTCAATGCCCAACCGCGCCAGAATTCGCGCGATGGTGAATATAGGCGGGTTTGAAACAAGCGCGCCCAGCCGCGCCTTCAGGACTTGAACAGACATGTTCGCTGTCTAAAAGTCTGGGTACGTTTCCGACACGGAGGCGCGTTTCATCATGACGTCATCGTGCCATGCCGCCAGTTTCGAGCGACCGTCGCGCCATTTGTCATCCGCGTGGCGCCAGTCGGCATAGCCGAGAGAGGCGGCGACGGTCAGCGTCCCCATATCGACGTTGCCGCCAAATTGATCCACGAGATTTTCCAATTCGTCGTAAATGCGACCGGCCCGCGTCGCTTCTTTCTGGCGTTCGCTGGGCGATTGTTCGGACGGGTCGCGCCGGTTTTCGTGCGCGCGCGTGAACAATGAATCCATGAGAAGCGACCCGATGCCTTCGACCTTGAAGCTGAGCTCCCGCGCCGCCGTTTCGCTGGGATAGAGTTTGCCGCCCGTGACCTCGTCGAGATAACGCGCGATGATCAGCGATTCACATAAAAATGTTCCGCTGTCGGTCAGCAACGCCGGCACCCGACCGCCGGGCCCATGACCGAACAGGATGTGGCCGTCGGTATTGAGTGGGGCGACGTCCAGTTCCTCCACCCGGTCCATCAAATCGAATTCGCGGATGGCGATGCGAGGGCGCCGGGCGTAGGGGGAATTGCCGCTGTAAAAGAGTTTCATCGATGAGCTCCCGTCGTATGAAATTTGAAAAATTTGTCTGGGACCCACGCAGGCGCGTGGGTAAGGTGGGCATCGTATTGGACCGAATTCATTAAACCAAGAATCATTACAATATTCGATCTCGGGGGAGGCGGTTGTGAAGTACAGACTGTTTGGACGCTCAGGATTGTCCGTGTCGGAAGTTGTGTTTGGCGGCGGCCGGGTCGGCGGAATCGTCATTTATGCGGACGACGATGTCAGACGCGAAGCGATCCGCATCGCCAAGGATGGCGGGATCAATTGGGTCGATACGGCGGCCAGCTATGGCGATGGCAAGTCGGAGGAAGCATTGTGCTGGTTGCTGCCGGAAGCGGGCCATAAGCCCTATATATCCACGAAGTTCAGCGTCGACCCCAGCCTGCCGGAAGACATCCCCAGCCAAATTGAAAAAAGCCTGGGCGAGAGTTTGACTCGATTGGGGCGGAACAATGTCAACTTGCTGCAAATGCACAACCGTATTGAGCTGACCGCTGAAGGTCGCGCCATCACGGTGGACCATGTGCTTGGGAAAAACGGCGTCGCCGACGGGCTCGACCGTTTGCGCGCCAAGGGCGTTATCGGCTTGCAGGGAATCACCGCCCTGGGCGACCCGTCATGTTGCAAGGAAGTCATCGCCAGCGGCCGGTTTGATTCGGCGCAGGTCTATCATAATCTGCTTAACCCCAGCGCCGCGCGCGCCATGCCGCCCGCCTGGACCGGGCAGAATTTCGATAGATTGATGACGACCTGTCACGACAACAACGTCGCGGTGATGAACATCCGGGTTTTCGCGGCCAGCGTCATCGCGGCGGAAGAACGCACGGGACGGGAAGGAATCCTGACCAAGGAAACCGATATCGAATCTGAGGAACGCAAGGCGCGGGCCGTGTTCGACGCGCTGGGCGATAAACACGGGACCCGGGCGCAAGTCGCGTTGCGGTTCGCGCTGTCCAATCCGATGGTGTCCTGCGTTGTCATCGGCGTCGCGGAAACGTTCCATGTGGCCGAAGCCATCGCGGCGGTGGATATGGGGCCGCTGCCGCAATCCGCGCTCGATACGCTGGATAAATTATACGAAACTG
>JABJJH010000247.1 GCA_018660965.1 Rhodospirillaceae bacterium
CGAGGTCGGTTCCGGATAGTAATACCCGGCGTGCCGGTCCTTGGCGGCGCTGTCCCGCGGCCACACCACAACGATCATTAAGGCCATTAACGCCAAGGCGCCCAAAAGGCGATGCTTTGAATTCATATTCTATCCCGTGTCATCATCGGGGGAAAACGCCGCGCTGGCGCGGTCCCGCAAGGTGGTTATATTAGACGGGATCGTCAACAAAGGCCCCTGGTTTAAAGGGCGCCCCGTCGATTATTTCATCGATTATTTCGCGGAGCCACCCATGTCGAGCACCAAAATCGCCTTTGTCGGGTCGAGTGCGCCCAAGGCGCAGGAAGCGTTGGAAGACCTTCGCAAACGCTACGACACCGTGTCCGTGGCCGATGCGGATATCGTCGTCGCCCTGGGCGGCGATGGCTTCATCCTGCACGCCCTGCACGAATCCATGGGCGACGGCAAAGCGATTTTCGGCATGAACCGGGGCTCGGTCGGGTTCCTGATGAACGCCTACAACCCCGACAATCTGATAGACCGGATCGACCACGCGGAAAAAGTCATCCTGACCCCCTTGCGCATGACGTGTAAATGCATCGACGGCGAAACGCGCGAAGCGCTCGCGATCAACGAGGTTTCGCTGCTGCGCGAAACCCGGCAGGCGGCGAAAATCCGCATCCTCATCGATGACATCGAACGGATGCCGGAAATGATCTGCGACGGCGTTCTTGTCGCCACGCCCGCCGGCAGCACCGCTTATAATTTGTCGGCGCACGGGCCCATCGTGCCCATCGGGGCGGGCGTGCTCGCCCTGACGCCGATCAGCGCCTTTCGCCCCCGGCGCTGGCGCGGCGCGCTGCTGCCGCAAACCGCGACGGTCCGCTTTGAAATTCTCGAATCGGAAAAACGCCCGGTCAGCGCGGTGGCCGACGGCACCGAAATACGCGACGTCGTCGAAGTCATCGTCTCACAGGACCACAGCAAGTCGGTGGCGATAATGTTCGACCAGGAACACAGCCTGGAGGAACGCATCCTCAAGGAACAGTTCGCGCCCTAACCACAACTCGCGCCTAACCAGTCTTAGCCCACCGTCGCGGTCGCGAAGTCGCGCATTGCCGCCATCAACCGGCCCATATCGCCGCGCAGGGCGTCGAACCCGCCGTTTCGTTCCCCCGTCACTTCATTCATATAAATCGCGCGGCTGATTTCGATCTGCAGGCTGTTGCGCCCCGCCTTGGGGTCCGAATAGGCGCGCACCAGCTCCACGCCCTTGTAGGGATCGTTGATGCGCACCGAATAGCCCATGCCCCGCAACGTCTCGGACACGAATTGCGTGAACGCCGGCGCGCAGGTCGTGCCGTCCCGGTCCCCCAACACGATATCGACCGCGCGCCCGCCGATCACGCCGCTCATGGCGCGGGGGACGCCGGTCGCGGGCATGGAGTGGCAATTGAGATGCCACACCTGTCCGAAGTCCCGCAGCACCGCCGAGAGCGTGTCCTGCAACAAGTCATGATACGGGCGCCAATAGGCGTCGATGCGTCGCCGCACCTCGTCCACGCCCAGTTTCCGGTCATACATGGCGTGATTGGGCGGGCACAGGCGCCAGACCAACCCATGCCCATAACGCGACTTCTCGCTCAGTGAAATCACGTCCGGCCAGACGTCGTCCAGCAACCGCGCGTCGATATCCTGCAACGACCGGTTCGGGTCGATATACGACCGGGGAAACAGGGCGGCTTGAAAATACCCGCCATAATCCGGCGCGTCCTGGAACAATTCATCGACGAAGCTGTCCTCGGCCTTGCGCACGACAGCGCGGGGCGCGACGAAGTCGAAATCCGCCGGGTATTCAGTCCCGCTATGAGGCGAGTCGAACACCAGCGGGGCGGCGGCGCCATTCGGCGACTTGGCGTACAGGACGCCTGGGATGGCGGTGTTCAATTACACGCTCCGGGTAATAGAGACGCGCACCGCGCCGCTTCGTATCTTTGTAAATGCCGCCGCGCCAAACGGCAAATTAATCCATACCCCCGGCCCCGCGCCCGGCAATGGTTTTGCGCCCCCCACTGGCGATTTGGCCCCGCCCCGCTATATTGTTCGCCACACGCGTTAACAAAAGGCCGAACGCCCCATGATCACCGCCCAAGACGACAAATTGATCAGCCTGGACTTGATCGACTCCCTGATCAAATTCGACACCACCAGCCGGGAATCGAACCTGGAACTCATCGGCTTCGTTCAGGATTATCTGGCGAAACTCGACGTGGAATGCCAGTTGATCCACAACGACGATGGGCAAAAGGCCAATTTATACGCAACCCTGGGGCCGAAGGATAAATCGGGCGTGATGTTGTCCGGGCATACCGACGTCGTGCCGGTCGATGGCCAGAACTGGGCGACCGACCCGTTCGCCGTGGCGCGCAAGGACGGCAAGTTGTATGGCCGCGGCACGGCGGACATGAAAAGCTTCATCGCCATCGCCCTCGCCTATGCGCCGGAATTCCTGCGCCGCAAGCTGTCGACGCCGATTCATCTGGCGTTTTCCTATGACGAGGAAATCGGCTGCATCGGCGCGCACGGGCTGGTCGAAATGCTCCAGAACGCGCCCATAAAACCCGCCATGTGCATCGTCGGCGAACCGACCAGCATGAAGGTCATGATCGCGCACAAGGGCAAGATGTCCTTCCGCGCCACCGTGCGCGGCTTCGAATGTCATTCCTCGCTGGCCCCGACGGGCGTCAACGCGGTGGAATACGCCGCCGAGGCCATCGCCTATCTGAAAGGCATGGCGCGCAGGATCGCCAAAACCGGCCCCTTCGACGATGATTTCGACGTACGCCACTCCACCGTGCACACCGGCGTCGCCCATGGCGGCACCGCGCTCAACATCGTGCCCAAGGAATGCATTTTCGATTTCGAATTCCGCCACCTGCCTTCCGACGACGGCGAGGCCCTGTATGCGGAATTCCGCGATTACGTGGCGACCACGCTGGAGCCGGAAATGCAGGCGCTGGTCGCGGACACCGGGTTCGACTTCCACCCGCTCAGCACCATCCCGGCGCTGGACGCGCGCGCCGAGGACGACGTGGTGACCTTCGTCAAATCAATCACCGGCCAGAACGACCACGGCAAGGTCGCGTTCGGCACCGAAGCCGGGCTGTTCCAGAAACACGCGGGCATCCCCACGGTCGTCTGCGGCCCCGGCGACATCGACCAGGCCCACAAACCCGACGAATTCATCGCCCTCGACCAGATCGCGCAATGCGAAGCCTTCATGCGCCGCCTGATGGACCGCTTGGAAGAGGGCGGGGTCTGAGTTGATAGGATAGGCGCACCAGACACGTCACATAAACCGTCACGCCCGCGACGGCGGGAGGTTAGAAAACTGGACTGACCCCTTTATTAAAAGTGAGCGTTAAACAGCTTGGGTCCGCCGCCGCTTTATGAAACCGAACCCCATAAGGCCGAAGGCGAAGAGAGTGAGTGCGCTTGGTTCGACGACCGTGTTGGTTGGGGGGAGCACGCAGGTGTCCTGACCGATCACGCGCTTGGTAAAGCCGCCGTTCAAATTACCGGACAACACACAATTGATCGCAATTTGGCCTCCCACCGGCTCCGGGCCATTGAATTCGTAATCGTATCCGCCAACGGCGAGTGCGATATCTGGCTGAGTCGGGCCAAACTCGCCCACGGTGAGCTCGTGGTTGGAAACCACGGATACATAGGCGCCTGCCGCGAAAAAGGCGTTTATCGACGGGTCTGTGCCGATACCGGTGTCGATGGCGAAGACATTGCTGAAGGCGCCGTCGTCAAGGTAGATGATCATGTCTGGATCGGCGCCAATGATTGGGGGGCCCCCGAGATCGTTGACCTTAATCGTTGCCGTCACATCGGCGTCGAATGCGAAGAACCACAAATCGACGGTGCTGAAGGCTCCATCAGCCTCAATGCTGTCCGCTTCGAGAAAAACCGCATGCGACGGGCCCGCCGCCAACCCGCTGCCTAATAAGGCCACGACGGCAACGATTACGCGACGCCAGAACTTGGTTGGTTTCATTGTCAGCACTCCTGTCATTCCATCCGCATCGTCATGAATTATTTCAACACATCGTCGGAACACCCAATTTCAGTTGGAGCTACCCGTTATGTTTGGTGATGGCGTCCTTAGGCGACGCCACGAGAGCCCTCGTGCGAAACCGGGAAATACCAAGAAATGTCAGCGAGCATCATATTTCCCCTAAATCATTAGGAAGAAAACGCGGATCAGTTTCACTGTCGTTGGTTTCGCTGTCTTTGATTTAGATCATATTGCAATTCCATTTCCCGCACTGGGGTCAGGAAAAACTTGCCATCCTTCGCAGCAGGAAAACCGGAAGGATATGTAAATACCGCAGTGTAGGCGTTATTTATTGGACGCTGACCAACGGTTGGCCGGGAGAGAACGCTGATCGACGCAATATGATCGCGGGTGCCGGGGACGACGTGGTGACCTTCGTCAAGTCAATCACCGACCAGAACGACCACGGCCCACAAACCCGACGGATTCATCGCCCTCGACCAGGTCGCGCAATGCGAAGCCTTCATGCGCCGCCTGATGGACCGGTTGGAAGAAGGCGAGGTGTAGTTGGGGGTTACGGGTTGGCGGACGGAAACATTACTATTTGCCTGTTGTCTAATTGCGCTCGCAGGGCCCTCACGAGGTTTCCGCGTCCAGGCCGATTTCAAGTTGTCACCGAGGTCGGATTGATGATTATTTTGGCCGCATCACGATAGTGTCGGATCACAATGAAGGCCACGATGTCCCCTGTCGATAAAAGCGGACATACGACGACAAACCAGCAGAGTCGCAAGTTGACCCTGAGCAGACTTCGTCGCCAAGCAACTCATTTAAAACGTTCATTCGGCAAGGATATTCCGATTTGGCTAGCGAAATTTCGGTATGATGTCTGCTTTTATGGCTCCGGATCAGGTTTAGCCGTCGAGCGCCACGCGAATTTTGTCCAGCAATTCTGTCCGCATATAGGGTTTGGGAAGCACGAATTCGTCTGGGTTCAATTGTGCTTCACGAAGGATGGTGTTCTCGGCGTAACCCGTGGTGTAGAGAACTTTGATACCGGGCTGAATACGTTTAATTTCCTTCGCAATCTCGACGCCGTTCATACCGCCAGGAAGAAGAACATCTGTGAATAACAGATCGAAGCTTTCGCCTTTCGTTATGTGCGCCATCGCTTCTTCTCCGTCCATCGCCTCGATGACCTCATAACCCTGGTCCCTTAAAATACTGACCGGCACCAGCCGGACATTCTCATCGTCCTCGACCACCAGAATGCGCTCTTTCCCATGCCGTATCTCGGGCAAGTTCACCATAGCCTCATCTATGGCTGCGGTTTCCTGGGCGCGTGGCACATAGATATTAATCGTCGCGCCGTGACCAATTTCGCTATCGATAGTGATGTGCCCATTGGACTGTTTCACAAAGCCGTAAACCATGCTCAGCCCAAGACCGCTGCCTTCACCCACGTCCTTTGTCGTGAAAAACGGCTCGAATACTTTGTTCAACACTTCGCGCGACATGCCCGCGCCCGTGTCATGAACCGAAACTTTTACATAATCGCCCGGCGTCACCTCTTCATGGCGGCGTGCATACGCTTTATCAAACACGACGTTCTCGGTCTCGATGGTGAGCGCACCGCCCTCGGGCATGGCGTCCCGCGCGTTGATGGCCAGATTAACCAAGGCGCTTTCGAACTGGTGCGAGTCTATCGTCGCAGACCACAGGTCTGACGCCAGCCCAAGGCTAATCGTAATTGTTTCGCCAAGCGTGCGTCGAAGCATGTCCTCGATACCGCCAATCAATTTGGCGACATCCGCCGCGACAGGCGACAGAGTCTGTTGACGGGAAAACGCCAGAAGGCGTTGCGTCAGGGACGAGGCGCGATCGACGGCGTCTTTAATTTGCGCCACTGGCTGTTGTGATATCTCATCCACAGGAATTTTGGCTCCCAACAACTCCGCATTGCCGAGCATAATTAACAGAAGGTTGTTGAAATCATGCGCCACGCCGCTTGTCAGTTGGCCCACGGCCTCCATTTTCTGGGACTGGCGAAGTCGGTCTTCTAAGGCTTTATGTTCGGTGATGTCCTGGCCGATTGCGACCGTTCCTAGTAAGATGTCGCCGTTCTCAAATACGGGAACAACTGAATACCGTGCAAATTTTTCTGGATTTCTCGGAGGAAAAAACTCCCGGTCTATGATTGGCTGCTTGGTTTCGAGAACCGACGCCGCCATTGCTTCCACGGTCTCTCCGGCGATCACACCGCGAATCTCCGTCGATGTTTTACCCACAAAATCTTCCAACTGTCCGCCGATAAGAGTTGCCATCTGTTCGTTCATGAAAACGAACTGATTTTTAAGGTTCCGAAACGCGATGGTAGCCGGCGCGGCATCGAGAATTGCCTGCAATAAAACTGTTTTTTCGGCGGCTCCATGCTCTGCCCGCTTCCGCTCTGTGATATCGATGTGCACCGAACCGATGGCCGCCAATTTTCCATCGGCGTGGAAGATCGGAAATTTGATCCCCCGGTAGATGCGAAGCACGCCGTCAATCCCGAGCGACTCCGTTTCGACCTCGACCGACTGGCCGGTTTGGCGTAATTCCTCGTCCCTGGTTTCGAAGTGTTCGGTTGTTTCATTGGGCCAAAGGAAGGAAGAAGTCTTTCCCTTGATTTGATTTACGGTCATGCCACGCCTTTCGGCGAAGACCTTGTTGACAAACAGGTAGCGTCCATCGGCCTCTTTGAGACTGACGGGCGTCGGCAGGTTGTCTAGAATCGTTGTGTAAAGTGACTCATTTTCGCGCGACGCTGCAGCTTTAACCCGGCCTTGAAGTTCGACGATTTGCCGTTTCAATGCCGCATTCTCGGCGCGTAACCTTTCCTCGGTTTTGCTCATGACGTCGACCTGCACTTGATTGATGTTAGATGAATAACCGTTCAATTATGAACCAGCAGCGTAAGGTTCGAATTATTTCTCATCACCAACATACCAGACAATTCCCAACATATACTTAAACGCTGGCACTTCACTTTAGTGCAAATTTTGTGGAGCCCCTCCATTATTTCGGGAAATGGGATGTCCGGTTTTGGCCAAACTCGCTCTCAAAGGTGTTCCACACGGACTTCCGGAATTTTGGCAAAAATATTCCGGTGCACCCCCTTGAAAATTCCTTACTTGAGATTATATACCTATTTTGGCTGCCCACTCACAAGCGAGGGCGACGGTTGAAATGTTAATCGATACATACTCATGCATACCGAAAAGGGGGGCTGGACATTACATTTCATAAATTGCCCAAACTGGAGATGCGGTTTGGGCGCGTTACGCCATGGATGTTGGCCGTAAACGCGGGGGGTCGCTGGGCCTGTGACGATTAGGGGACCGGCGGGTTCATCGGATGCGAGTGACAAATGCGCATGCTGGCGTGAACACATAATTCGTCGTTCCCGCGCAGGCGAGGACCCAGGACTTGGCTGAAGGTCGAGGCTTTCGTTGAGGCGGCTGGATACCTGCCTCCGCAGGTATGACGGCATAAGGGGCGGGTATGATGTCAAAGGCGAAGGTTTGACGTGATAAGACGCAGGTGTGACGACAAAAGGTGCGGGTATGGCGGCAACAGACGCGGGTCAGGCGACATGAAATTGGCCGTTCGCGAGTTTTTCGAACTACGCCGACTGCAACGTCAGCCCGCCATCGACGACCAGTTCCGCGCCGGTGACGTATTTGGCCTCGTCGGA
>JABJJH010000379.1 GCA_018660965.1 Rhodospirillaceae bacterium
CATTTCCGCAACCGCGACCAAAACGCCGCCGTCGGAAATATCGTGACAGGCGTTGACCCCGCCATCGCAAATCAATTCCCGCACGAAGGTTCCATTGCGCCGTTCGACGTCGAAATCGACCGGCGGCGGCGCGCCTTCGTCGCGGCCCTCGATTATTTTCAGATACGCCGACACGCCCAGCCAGCCTGTGGTCTCGCCAATAAGGACGATGTCCTTGTCCGGCGCGCTGAAACCCGCCGCGACGGTGTGGTCGATGTCGTCGATCAACCCAAGGCCGCCGATCACCGGGGTCGGCAGGATCGCTTCGCCATTGGTTTCGTTGTACAGCGAGACGTTGCCGGACACGACGGGGAAGTCCAGCGCTTCCGCCGCCGCCCCAATGCCTTTCACGCATTCGACGAACTGGCCCATGATGTTCGGGCGTTCGGGATTGCCGAAATTTAGATTGTTGGTGAGCGCCAGCGGCGTCGCGCCGACCGCGATCAGATTGCGCCATGCTTCCGCCGCCGCCTGGCGTCCGCCGACTTCGGGCGCCGCGGCGCAATAGCGCGGTGTGCAATCCGTTGTGACCGCCAGGCCGCGCTTTGTCCCATGCAGGCGCACGATCGCTGAATCGCCGCCGGGCCGCTGCACCGTGTCGCCCATGACCATGTGGTCGTATTGTTCCCAGATCCAGCGCCGCGACGAGCCATTCGCAGAGCCGAGCAACTGCGTCAGCGCGGCCATGGGGTCCTTGGGGGCCGCGACCGCATCGGCGGATAACACGGGCCGGGGTGTCGAGGGTTCCCAGGGCCGGTCATACAGCGGCGAGGCTTCGACCAGCGGCTTGACGGGAATGTCGGCGACGACTTCCGACCCGGCTGTGACCACGACGCGGCCCGTATCGGTGACCGTGCCGACAATCGCGAAATCCAGCTCCCACTTGTCGAAGATCGCCCGCGCGACGTCTTCCTCGCCCGGATGCAGCACCATCAACATGCGCTCCTGGCTTTCCGACAGCATGATTTCATATGGCGTCATGCCGACTTCCCGGATCGGCACTTCGTCCAGATTCAATGCGATGCCGACGCCGCCCTTGTCGGCCATCTCCACGGTGGAGCATGTCAGACCCGCCGCCCCCATGTCCTGGATGGCGACAATGGCGTCGGTCGCCATTAATTCCAGGCAGGCTTCCAGCAGCAGCTTTTCGGTGAACGGATCGCCGACTTGAACGGTGGGGCGCTTTTCTTCCGAATCCTCGCTGAATTCGGCCGACGCCATGGTGGCGCCGTGGATGCCGTCGCGGCCCGTCTTGGATCCGACATAGACCACTGGGTTGCCGATGCCGGCGGCGGCGGAATAGAAAATCTTGTTGGCCGGCGCCACGCCCACGGTCATCGCGTTGACCAGGATATTGCCGTTATAGGCCGGGTCGAAATTGGTTTCACCGCCGACGGTGGGAATGCCCATGCAATTGCCGTAACCGCCAATTCCCGCAACGACGCCGGACACCAGGTGGCGGGTTTTGGGATGGTCCGGGTCGCCGAAACGCAGCGCGTTCAAATTGGCGACCGGGCGCGCGCCCATGGTGAAGATGTCGCGCATGATGCCGCCAACGCCCGTCGCCGCGCCCTGACGGGGTTCGATGAAGCTGGGATGGTTGTGGCTTTCGATCTTGAAGACGGCGGCCAGACCATCGCCGATATCGACGACGCCCGCATTTTCACCGGGACCGCAAATGACCCGTGGGCCGGTCGTCGGCAAGGTGACCAGCCATTTTTTCGAAGATTTATAGGAACAATGCTCGGACCACATGACCGAGAAAATGCCAAGCTCGGTCAGGCTGGGCTCGCGCTTCATGATGTCGAGAAGCGTTTCGTACTCTCCATCCGTCAAGCCGTGTTCCTGCACAATCTCGGGCGTAATAGCGGTTTGCGTCGTCGTCATGCCGCGAGCGCCTGTACGATGGAGGTGAAAAACCCGGCGCCGTCGGCGCCGCCGTGGCGGATATCCACCGCGCGTTCCGGGTGCGGCATAAGCCCCAGTATCGAGCCCGATTCGTTGTAAATTCCGGCGATATTGCGGGCCGACCCGTTGGGATTGGCCGCCGCCGTCACTGCGCCGGTTTCATCGGCGTAGCGAAACGCGACGCGGCCATCGCCTTCCAGGTCATCCAGGGTCGCGTCGTCGGCGAAATAATTGCCTTCGTTGTGGGCGACGGGAATACGCAGGGTTTGATGCGCCGCGTAAGCGTTGGTGAAGGGGGTGGTGTTGTCGCTGACCTCGATAAACACATCCTTGCAGATGAACTTGAGACCGGCGTTGCGCATGAGGATGCCCGGCAGGAGACCGGCTTCGGTCAGCATTTGAAACCCGTTGCAAATTCCGACGATAGGGACGCCCTTGTGTCCCCGGCGCACGATTTCCTTCATGATCGGCGCGCGTGCGGCGATGGCGCCGCCGCGCAGGTAATCGCCATGGGAAAACCCGCCCGGCAAAAGGATCAAATCGACATCGGGCATGTCGGTGTCACGATGCCAGACCATGATAGGCGCGGTTCCAACCGCTTGTTCCAACGCAACGGCGGCGTCGCGGTCGCAATTGGAACCGGGAAAAACGACGACGGCTGTTTTCATGCGACGATTTCGATGGTGTAGTTTTCGATGACGGTGTTGGCGAGCAGGCGCTTGCACATGTCCTCGACCTCGGCGTAGGCCGCCTCGGGATCGGTTTCGGTTAACTCCAGCTCGATGAATTTACCTTGCCGGACCTCGCCGACGCCCTTGAACTCCAGCGCTTCAAGTGAATGGCCAATCGCTTTGCCTTGCGGGTCCAGGACACCGTTTTTAAGGGTAATCAATACTTTTGCCTTAATAACGGGCGCCTTAATAACGGGGGGCGGGGTCGTTTGTGTCGTCACGGGGCCTCTCCAGGTTTATGTGGTCTCGTCGGTTACGGGCGGCGGTCGGTGCAGTTTGGTGGGACCGGTGTATTCGCTGGTCGGCGTTTCCGGCAGCACGCCCAGTCGCCGCGCCACCTCCTGATAAGCCTCCTCCACGCCGCCCATGTCGCGGCGGAACCGGTCCTTATCCATTTTTTCGTTGGTTTCAATATCCCACAGACGGCAACAATCCGGACTGATCTCGTCGGCCAGAACGATGCGCATCTCACCGGTTTCCTCGAACATGCGGCCGAATTCAAGCCGAATATCGATCAGGCGCAGACCGACGCCGTAAAACAGGCCGGACAGGTAGTCGTTCGTCCGCAGCGCCAGGGCGAGAATGTCGTCGATATCCTGCGGCGTCGCCCAACCGAACGCGGTAATGTGTTCCTCGGAGACAAGCGGGTCGCCCTTCTCCTTGCTCTTCCAATAATACTCGATGATGGAGCGGGGCAGGGGGGTGCCTTCGTCGACGCCGAAGCGTTCCGAAAACGACCCGGCGGCGATGTTCCGGACCACCACGTTGACCGGGATGATCTCCACGTCGCGCACCAGTTGTTCGCGCATGTTCAAGCGCTGGACAAAATGGGTGGGAATGCCGCATTCCTGCAGGCGCATCATCAGAAATTCAGAAATCTGGTTGTTCAGCACGCCCTTGCCGGTGATGGTGCCGACTTCCGCCGCGCCGCGGCTGGCGTCGTCCTTGTAATACTGCACGATCAGGCCAGGTTCCGGCCCTTCGTAGAGTATTTTGGCCTTGCCTTCGTATATCAGCTTGCGTCTGGCCATATTATCCGCCTGGGAGGTTTGTCTGGCGTCGTTCACATCCGAAATTGGACGCCGCCTGACGTTTGGCCTCGTTAGACCATTGGGCTGGTTAAATCAACCGGTTCGTAGGGCTCGCGGTCCGGTTGGCCGGCGGAAAAAAGCCAGACGGCCCGTGCGCCGGGTTCGGAAATCGGCAACGCCACAAGCGAACTCGACACCGTGCCGAAGCCGTGCTCGGAGGTGATGCACAACGCTGCGTCCGGCGCATCCTCCAGGGAGCCCAGACGGGTTCCCATCAACGACGCCCAGGCGTCCCAGTCGCCGGTCTCCGGCGCTGGAATGGGCGCGGCCTTGAACCGCTGCGCGAAGGACGCCACGCGCGGTGCGGTTGGATCGTTCATGTCCTGCGAGGTGAAAATGGATATTCCGGTTGGGACTTCGTTGGCGATGATGGCCGACGCGCCGCTACGATTACAAAGCCAGAAAGCGTCGCGGTTGTCCGCGATGACCAGGTTGAACGTGCGATAGGCGCGCGGATCGAGCCCGCTCAACGCTTGCGCGGCGTCGGCGGCGTCGGCGTAGTCGAGCGCATCGAGAACCAATTCGCCCCGGCTTCGCGTGTCCGTCGCCGGGCCAAGCGATCCGGTCCGGTTCAATGCGGCCGCGACGACGCCGTGATCGTTCATCCCCAGCCAGCTACCGCCCGCCAACTCGTCCCGCCCGGCGACAATGTCCGGTCGGTCCGGCCAATGGCGACCCGGCGGCGACCACGCCCGAGATTGCATTTCATCTCTGTTGGCGGCGATGAGAACCGGCCATTTTGAATCGGGCCGACGTAAAAGAACGACTGTGCACATGGCGAATTCGATACCACAGTTCCCGCACGGGATCGAGCCGTCATATGGTTTGGCGGGGATTCCGCCTCAACGGTGAAAGTTTCCCATACAAATTGGGGTGACACATGGTTATATAAGGTCATACACAATGGTTTATCCGGTGGCCGCGAGGCGGACCGGACATGGCTGAGTCTAATTAAACAAGTGGTGGTGTGGTTCAATGACGCAATTTAACAAACGAGAAAAAGCCTTTGAAAACAAGTTCAAGACCGATCAGGAACTTGCCTTCAAGGTGCAGGCGCGCCGCAATAAATTGCTGGGTCTTTGGGCCGCGGGCTTGATGGGCATTGATGGCGCCAGCGCCGAAAGCTACGCCAAGGATATCGTCACGTCGGATTTCGAAAAGCCGGGCGACGATGACGTGCTGCAAAAGGTGCTGGGCGATTTGACCGGCAAAGGCGTGGAGAGTTCCGAACATCTGGTGCGGGTCGAGATGGATAAGCTGATGGACGTCGCGCGCCAACAGATCATGGAAGAAGACTAAAGCCGGTTATTTCACCGCATTGCGTTTTTCGTGGCGGGTTAAGGCAATCGCCACGGCGGCCAGCGCCGCCGCGCGCGCGGCCTTGTCCTTGATTTTCTTCGCCGCGCGAATGGCCATGCTGATTTGACCTGTTTCCGCCGCGCCGACGGCGACCGCGCGCAGGGCCTTATATTTGGGTTGGTCGCTTCCGACCGGGTTTTCCTCCCCGTCAATTGAGGCGACGGTCATGGGAATACGCGCGGCGGTGTCGAAAGCGTCCAGTATTTTGCCGATGGATATCATCGCGGAAACGATTCCGACCGTAATTTCGGGATAAGATCGCCGTTCACGGTGAATCCATGCGGTGCGCCAGGCTGCCGCGATTGTGATTTCCGCTTCATGCAGAAGGTTTTGGCGCCCTTGCGCCCGCGCCAGACGGGTCAACAGGCGAATTCGGTCGATATCGTTGGGAAAGCCGTTAATCAGTTCGCGTATGCGTTTAAATAAAGCGTCCGAGGTGGCTTGGTCGCCCACTTGAATTTGCGCCGCGATGACCTGCTCCAGCGCGAGTTCCAGGAATTTCGGGTCCGGCTCCATGGATGTTGGCTCCAGCGCCTGGGCAAGATACGCGCTGGCGCCGGTTGGGTCGCCGGTGCGTCCTTTTTCCAGGGCGGCTTCGGCGAAGATGCGCGCGCGCAAACCGATGTAGGGAATAAACTCCGTGAGTTTGAGCGCCTCTTTGAATTTGTTTTGTTCAATTAATATTTCCGCCATCGAGTACAGGGCGCGCGCCTGGGTTGGGCGGTCACGGATATAACCGGCGGTTCGAAACGCGTCTTTAAGGCGTCCGGCAATGGATTGCTGGCGAACCAGGTGCGCCAATAAATCGTAGCGAATATTTTTGTTCTTTAACCCGGTCGTCGATTCGAACGCCAGGGTGAACAGCGGAACGGCGGAGTCAATGTCGCCGTTTTCCGCAACGGCGCGGGCGACGGTCGCGGTGGCGCGAATTTTAAGGGACGCATTGCTGATCGACCTGACGAGCGCCATCGCGGCCCGATGGTCGCCCGACTTGCTTTTTAACGCGGCCAATTCCGCCAGGGCGTTGTCGCGGTCGGGAAACGCGCCGTTCAGAATCGTCGCATCGGCGAATTTCAATGTGGCGGTGACGCCTTTAGAGTCCTGCAACGCCGTTTGTTTTGCGGCGATCATGAGGGCGAGACGCGCGGTGTCGGACTCTTGCCCCTTGATTTTACGCGTTTCCGCCATGGCGCCGGCAAGCGTTTTCACCGCGCCGGAATTGTTCCGCGCCAGGGTCTGTTGCGCAGCGATTCCCATGAGGGTCTGAACCCGTTGTACGCCATTGGTGATTCGTAACGCGGTTTTGCGCGCTTCGGTGAAATCGCCAAGGGCGGCCTGTTTTTCGCCTATTTCCAATAAGGCGTTGTTGACTTTTTCACGGTCCGCCTTCGTGTCGACGGTCGCTGCGGCTGTCGCCAGCGTCGCGCGCGCTTCCTTGATCCGTCCCTTTTCGCGTTGGTAGTCCCCGAGCCGGGTCAACGCGCGCGCGCGCCAGTTCCGGTCGGTGATCCGCTCAAGTTCCTTGCGCGCTCTCTTGAGCAGGCCCCGCGCGAGTTCCGCTTCGACCAGACCGGCCAGCGCTTCGCCCTGTTCGCCCGGCGTTTCAAGCGAAAGGGCGGCCAGTCGGACGAGAATAAAGGGGTCTTTTTTGGCGAGTTCGGTGATCGCGTCGGTTTGCGCCGCCGCCGGGGACCCCCACAACAGGGCCGCGCATATAGAAAATGCGGCGCAAAATGCGGGGGTGAGGTTAAATTTCGCCAAAGACGCGATTGAAAATCGTATCGACATGCTTGGTATGATACTCGAGATCGAACAAAGATTCGATTTCATTGTTACTCATAAATTTGGCGATATTGTGGTCGGATTTCAGCAGGTTCACGAACGCCGCGTTGCCTTGCCACGCGTTCATCGCGTTTTCCTGAACGACTTTGTAGGCGTCTTCGCGGCTCATGCCCTTTTGCGTCAGGGTCAGCAGCACCCGTTGCGAATTATGCAGACCGCCCATGGAGTCCAGATGGCGCATCATGGCGTCGGGATAAACCACGAGCTTGTCGATCATCCCGGTGAGCCGCCCCAGCGCGAAATCTAGGGTCACCGTCGCGTCCGGCCCGATCATGCGCTCCACGGAGGAGTGCGAGATATCGCGTTCATGCCACAGGGCGACGTTTTCCAGCGCCGGGGTCACGGCGGAGCGCACGAGGCGCGCCAATCCGGTCAGGTTTTCCGACAGCACGGGATTGCGCTTGTGCGGCATCGCCGAAGAGC
>JABJJH010000618.1 GCA_018660965.1 Rhodospirillaceae bacterium
CGGCACCACGCGCCCACGGTGGACGTGCCGGATTTGCCCGTGCCGAAGGGTGAAAAGGCGTCGACGCAACAGGCGTTCGGGCAAATATTGAATGACCTCGGGCGCGGCGACAGCGCGTTGGCGGCGCACATGGTCACAACATCGCCGGACGTGACGGTGTCGACCAATCTGGGCGGATGGGTGAACCAGCGCGGGTTGTTCAACCGGCACGAACGCGTGGACGTGTTTCGCCAGGAAAACGTGGCCTCGGTGCAGCGGTGGGCGCGCACCCAATCGGGTCAGCATTTCGAATTGGGGATCGCGGAGAACAATTTATTCCTGATGCTCTCCGCGCTGGGTCTGTCGGCACCCTTGTTCGGCGCCAGGATTCTGCCTGTCGGAACCTTGTACGATCCGTTCGTCAATCGTGGGCTCGACGCCTTGTTTTACGCCTGTTACCAGGATGCACGCTTCATGGTCGTCGGCACGCCGTCGGGCGTTACGCTCGCCCCGGAAGGCGGGGCGCATCAATCGGTCAACACGCCGCTGGTGGGCATGTCGATGCCGGGACTGAGCTATTTCGAACCCGCCTACGCCGATGAATTGGCCGCGATCATGACATGGGGGTTCCGGCATATGCAGGCCGACGATGGCGGGGCGGTCTATTTGCGACTGTCCACCCGGACCATCGCGCAGCCGGACCGCGCCCTGAGCGCGCCGGATATCGATCGGATCACCACCGGGGCCTATTGGCTGACGCCGCCGGCGCCGGGCGCGGAACTGGCGATTGTTTACGCGGGCGCGGTCGCCCCGGAAGCGATTTCGGCGCATCAACAATTGTTGGAGGACATACCCGGCGCCGGGTTGCTGGCGGTGACGTCGCCGGACCGGCTGCACAGCGATTGGCTGTCGGCCAAGAGCCGCCGCCGCGCGGGCGATCGGCAGGCGCGTGGCCGGGTCGAGGCTATGCTGGCGGAACTGGCGCCGGACGCGGTGTTGATTACGGTGATCGATGGACACCCCACGACGCTGTCATGGCTGGGCGCGGTGGGAACCCAGAAAGTGACCGCCCTTGGCGTCGATCAATTCGGCCAATCCGCCGCGCTAGATGATGTGTACGCCGCGGTGGGCATCGACGAAGCGTCGATCCTCGACGCCGCCGCCGCGGCCTGTTTGACCCGGGTCGGCGGCTAGATGGAACGCCGTTAGCTTATGATGGGGGCTGCGGAGGTCTGGCGCAGTTCCCGCAGCGCGTGGCCGATGACTTTCCAGGACGCGCTGAGCGCCAGGCTCGCCATGACGGCGGCGACGAATATGTCGGGCCAGCCCGTGTTGGACACGAACACGCCCGCGCCCGCCGCGATGACCGCCAGATTACCGATGGCGTCGTTGCGGGTGCACAGCCAGACCGATTGCATGTTGGCGTCGCCCTCGCGGAACCGCATCAACAACAACGCACAAGTCACATTCGCGATCAACGCGACGGTTCCCACCGCGCCCATGGTCATGGCGCCGGGCAAGGTGCCGACATGGGCGTGCCAGGCGGCGTTGGCGATGACGAACACGCCGAACAGCCCCATCGAAACGCCCTTCAGCAGGGCCGCGCCCGAACGCCAGCGCAGGCTCAGGCCCAGCACGCATAGCGAAATGGCGTAACTCGCGGAATCGCCCAGAAAGTCGAGCGCATCGGCTTGCAGGGAGGCCGAACCGGCGGCCAGCCCGGCGCTCATTTCCACCACGAACATGGCCGCGTTGATAATCAGGGCGACGATAAGCACGCGCCGGAATACCTTGGTCGGCGGCAGGTCGTTTTCGCCGGGATGTGAATGACAACAAGCACTCATGCTCCCCGCATAGCACGGGCGGCGATTGTTATACTATTGCGCGTTGTTCACGGTCGACGTCCCGCAAAAGCGTCGTCGAGCAGGGTGCGGATGCGGTCGCGGTCATAGGGGGCCGCGTTGGCGTATTGGTTTTCCATCATTTCGTCGGCGGCCTGGTCCAGCCCTGTTTCGGGCATGCCGATGTCCTTTAATCCCGCCGGGGCCCCGATGCCGCGCGCCAGATCGAACAGCGCGCCCGGTGCTTCGGCGCCCTCGGCGCCGCCCAGCGCCTTGGCGATGGTGGTCATGGCGTCGGGAACGGCGGCAGCGTTGTAGGCCGCCGAATAGGGCAGCATGATGGTGTGGGTTTCCGCATGGGGTAAATCGAACGTCCCGCCGACCACATGCGCCAGCTTGTGTTGAATGCCGCGCGCGCCCAACCCCGCCGCGATGCCGCAATTCCAGGCGCCGTACAGCGCGTCGCCGCGCGCGTCGATGTCCGCGGGGTTCTTGGCGATGCGGGGCAGGGCGTCCGCCATGGCGCGAATGCCTTCCAGCGCGATCAGGGTTTTCATCGGCGTCGGGGTGATCGAACAAATCGCGCTGACGCAATGGGCCATCGCGTTCATCCCGCTTGGTCCGGAAATCGACGGCGGCAGACCTACGGTCAGTTCCGGATCGTAGATCACGGTCTTTGGCCGCATGTTGGGGGAGCTGTGCATGACCTTCCGCCCGCCGTCGAGCATGCCGCAGGCGTCGGTCATTTCGGACCCCGAATATGTGGTGACGATGCAGAGCAGCGGGACGCCCAATTCTATCGCGACGCCCTTGCCGAGTCCGATGGCGGACCCGCCGCCGACCGTGACCAGGCAATCGGCGTCGAGGCGCCGGGCTTCCGCGCGGCCTTCGATGGCGGTTTCGATGGGCACATGCATGCGCGCCTTGGCGTGCAGACCGACCCGCATTGCGCCCAGAGTAGCCGTTGCGGATTCAGCTTGGTCGGCGCGGCCCGGCGTGGCGATGACCAGAACGCGGGACCCGCCCAACCGTTCGACTTCGCGCGGCAGTTTGGCGATGGCGCCGGCGCCCAGAACGACCCGCCCCGGCGCGCTGTCATGTGTGAAGGCCTGCATATGACGTTCCCTAGTGCCCTGATCGTGAAATTCATATCATTGAATTTCTCGTGAATCAGCGCACTAACTTATTGGTTCTAGTGTGATTCAGATACTGAATTCCGCCCCAATCTATGGGACGTACTTCCGAATCATCACACTAGTTGTTCCCTGGGTTATTCCCCGGCGATGGTCATGGACCCGATGCGCAGCGTCGGCGCGTTGGTGCCGTAGCGGAATGTCAAATCATCCGCCGCCGTTAAGTCCAGATACATGTCCTTCAAATTACTGGCGATGGTCATTTCGCTGACCGGATAGGCGATTTCGCCATTTTCGATCCAGTACCCGGCGGCGCCGCGGCTGTAATCCCCGGTCAGGCCGTTGATCCCGAAGCCCATCAGGTCGGTTACGTAGAAGCCGCTTTCGATATCCTTGATCAGGGCGTCGGGAGATACGGCGCCCGGCTCCATGTAAAAATTTGTCAAAGACGGTGATGGCGCGCTGGACACCCCGCGCGAGGCGTTGCCGGTTGTTTGCAATTCGAGCTGCCGGGCGGTGCGCAAATCCAGAACCCAGCTTTTCAATTCGCCCTTGTCGATGAAATTCCGCCGCGTGTTGGCGATGCCTTCGGCGTCGAAGGGCTTGGAGCGCATGCCGCGCTTCCGGTGCGGGTCATCGACGATTGTAATGTCCGCCGCGAAAATCGGTTGGTTCAGGCTGTCCTTCAGGAAGCTGGTGCCGCGCGCGATGCCCGATCCGTTGATGGCGCCGGCCAAGTGGCTCAACAAACCATGGCTGACGCGGGGGTCGAACACGACCGGGGCCGTGGTGGTTGCGCCTTTGCGCGGGTTCAGCCGCTTGACGGCGCGTTCGCCCGCCGCGCGGCCCACCGTTTCGGAATCGTCCAGATCGGCGCCGTAGACGGTGCTGGAGAATTCGTAATCCCGCTCCATCGCCGTGCCTTCGCCCGCGATGACCGACACGCCGACGCCGTGCCGGGAAATTGCATAGCGCGCGTTGAATCCGTTCGTGGCCGCCAGCGTCACTTCATTGTTCGACCAGCTCGACTCCGCGCCTTCGGAATTGGTGACGCCCTTGACCGCCAACGCCGCCTGCTCCGCCGCGTGGGCGCGTTCGATCAGGGCTTGCGCCGACGGCTCAACCGGGTCGTGGATTTCAAGGTCGGGCGTGGCGCCGCGGAACAATTCGTCCGGGTCGGCCAGTCCGCAAAAGGGGTCTTCGGGGACGACCTTGGCCATGGCGACGGCGCGGTCCACCATTTCGTCCAGCGAGGCGGCGTCCCAATCGTTGCTGGACGCCACCGCCTGTTGCTTGCCAAAGAAAACGCGCAGGCCCGCGTCGCGCGATTCGGCGCGTTCCAGATGTTCCGGCTTGCCGAACCGTTCGGCGTGCGACAGCGCGGTGCTGTTGACCAGAATCGCGTCGGCGGCGTCGGCGCCGCGCGCTTTCGCCTTGGCGATCAGGCCGTCAAGCAGGTCTTGGGTGTCGATGGTGGTCATACGGTTTTCTTTCGCGTGTGGGCGTCTTTTTAAAATGGCGGGTAGAACGATGATGACGATGGCGAGCGCAAAGACAATGAAGAATTTTATCCGCTCGGTGGTGAAATTCGCGTGCGCGCTGTCCAGATCGTCGATATCCGCCTCGTCTTCCAACGCCGCGATGCGGCGCGCCCTGATCCTGGCCTGGATAAAGCGGGACGCCATCAACGCCAACACCAGCCCGGCGCACAGCCCGAAGGCGATTTCCCAAATCCAGTTCCGAAGAAATTCCGCGGTCGACATGCCTGTAATCAGAGGCCGGGCGAACCCGGCCTCCCCCAAACTCCGAGCCTTAGTTGGCGGTGATGTTACGCCCCATCTTGGCGGCGCGATTGACGGCGCTGGTCACCGCTTTCAACGATGCGGTGACGATGTTCGGGTGTCTCGCGACGCCGAACAGCGGTGTGTCGTCGCCGGGTGTTTCGATTTCGACATAGGCGATGGCTGCGGCGTCTTCGCCATGACCGATCGCATGTTCGCTATAATCGACGACGTGGAAGGAAAGCCCGCATTCCCGGCCCAGCGCTTCGACATAGGCCGAAATCGGACCGTTGCCCTTCCCGGTAATCACCTTGTCGGCGCCCTTGAAGCGGACGCCCGCGCTGATGTCGCGCAGTTCCGAGGCGTGCGTGTCGGGCACGGTGCGGTGTTCGAGGAAGGCCAGCGGTTCTTCCGGGTTCAAATATTCATCCTGGAAAATTCGCCAGATATCCGCCGCCGTCACTTCCTTGCCGGTGACGTCGGTGACGCCCTGGACCACCTGACTGAATTCGATTTGCAACCGCCGCGGCAACACGATTCCGTAATCCTGTTCCAGCAGATAGGCGATGCCGCCCTTGCCCGATTGCGAGTTGATGCGGATTACCGCTTCATAGCTGCGCCCGACATCCTTGGGATCGACGGGCAAGTAGGGCACTTCCCACTGGCCGCTATTACTTTCGCGGATCGACGTCATGCCTTTCTTGATCGCGTCCTGATGCGACCCGGAAAACGCAGTGAACAC
>JABJJH010000038.1 GCA_018660965.1 Rhodospirillaceae bacterium
CGCGCATGAACGCGACGGCGCGGCGCTAACGCGGTTTCTGGCCTGGGTGTCTTCGCAATCGCCCGAGGGGGAATCGCCAAAGGGCGGCTTACGGGAAGTTCAGGCGGCGGACCAACTACAGGCCTATCGCTATGAAAGCGACATGGCGCGAGACTTAAGTTTCCGGACGATTTCCGGGTCCGGCGCGAACGGCGCCATCGTGCATTACAGCGTATCTGAAAAAACCGACCGCACGATTCAGGACGGCGAACTTTTTCTGGTCGATTCCGGCGCCCAATATCTGGATGGGACAACCGACGTAACGCGGACCATCGCCATCGGCGCGCCCAGCGCGGAAATGAAGGATCGCTTCACGCGCGTGCTGAAAGGCCATATCGCCATCGCCACGGCGCGGTTCCCGGAAGGGACGACGGGATCGCAACTCGACCCACTGGCGCGCCGCGCCCTATGGGACGCCGGGCTCGATTTCGACCATGGCACGGGGCACGGCGTCGGCAGCTATCTGGGCGTTCATGAAGGCCCGCATCGCATTTCTAAGGCGGGCAACACCGTCGCCCTGGAACCGGGCATGATCGTGTCCAACGAACCGGGGTATTATAAAACCGGTGAATACGGCATCCGCATTGAAAATCTGATCGTGGTGACGGCGTGCAAACTGGACGGTGCGGAACGCCCGATGCTGGCGTTCGAAACCCTGACCCTGGCGCCCATCGACCGCACCCTGGTCGACCCCGCCTTGATGACGCAAGTGGAACTGGATTGGTTAAACGATTATCACGCCCGGGTGCGCACTGTCATGACGCCGAAAATCGACGCCGCGACAGTGCGTTGGCTGGCCCAGGCGACGGAAGCGGTTAGAGCAGATTCACGACTTTAATACGACGCACAAAATGCGTCTTATTAAAGTCGATCTGCTCTAGTGTGATGGTTCTGAAGTTCGCCCCATTATATGGGACGAAATGCAGGACCTGAATCACACTAGTTTCAATAAGTTGGTGTGCTGATTCACGAAAAATTCAATGTTATGAATTTCTCGATCAGGACACTAGTTAGATTTTTTCGGATTGTCGTTCGCCGCGCCGTCGCGTTCCAGCGCCGCGCGGATATCGGCCCGGTCCACCTTGATCTCGACCCCGGCGCGTTCCAGTTGCAAGATCATCGGCGAGCGTGAATCGCGATTTTCCCAGCCCCGGTTCATGGCTTCGGTCATTTCTTCCAGCGCCATGTTGGCGAACCGCATCGGCACGCCGATTTCACGGCCCAACGCGGTCGCCAGCGACACGTCCTTATGCGCCAGCCGAAGCGCGAAATCCGCCGGATCGTATTCGCCGGGCAGGAATTGGTTGATCAATCCGTCATAGGTTCTGCGACGGCCTTGCGCGCCCTGACGCACGGCTTCCCATAACGCCAACGGTTCGACCCCGGCCTTGACGCCCAGGGTGAAGACTTCCGCCAGCGCGCATTGCATGGCGTAGCCGCTGCAATTATGCACCAGCTTGGCCACTGATCCGGCGCCAATATCGCCAATATAGTTGGCCCGGTCGCCAATGGCGTCGAGGATGGATTTGTGTTTATTGAACACAGCTTCCGGGCCACCGATCCACAGCGCCAGCTTGCCACTTTCCGCGCCCGCCGGACCGCCGCTAACCGGGGCGTCGAGCATATGGACGCCCTTTTCGGCGAAGATCGCGGCGATGCGGCGCACCACGGTCGGTGAATTCGTGGACAGGTCGAAATAGGCGCCGTCCTTGCTCATCCCCGCCAAAAGGCCGTTGTCGCCAAGCGCGACGGCCTCCACCTCGGGCGGTCCGGGCAAAGACGAGAACACGACATCCACCGCTTCGCCAACCGCTTTCGGCGAGTCCACCCAGGTCGCCCCGGCGGCAATATGGGGTTCCGCCGACGCCTTGTTCAAATCATGGACAACCAGATCGTAGCCGTTCTTTTGCAAATTGGCCGCCATGAATTTTCCCATCATGCCAAGCCCGATAAACCCAACTTTCATGTAACCCTCTCCCTTTGAAAAATAATCACTAGTGGCGCAACTGAACCGGATGGTTCCCATCCGTCTCGATCAGTTGCCCCACCAGGTCAATATGGTGGTGGGCTGATTCACGAAATGCTTGGGTTCCAAGCGTTTCGATCAGACCACTAATTGTCGTTCGCCGCGCGTTCCGCGGCCATGTTCGCCGCCGCCGCCGCGACTTTGTCGGGGTCCACGGCGATTTGGACGCCCGCGCGTTCCTGTTGCAGCAACATGGCCACACGTGAATCGCGTTCGGACCAACCACGATTGATCGCTTCGGTCAATTCCTCCAGGGCCAGGGTCGCAAAGCGCATCGGCACGCCGACGTCGCGCGCCAGCTCCAGCGCCAGCGACACGTCCTTATGCGCCAGCCGCAAGGCGAAATCAGGCGGATCGTAATCGTTCGGCAGAAAATGTTTGGTCAGGCTGTCGAAAGGGTTCGCCCGGCCAATGGCGCCCTGGCGCACGGCTTCCCATAACGCCAGCGCGGGCACCCCCGCCTTGACGCCGAGCGTGAAGACTTCGGCCAGCGCGCATTGAACCGACTTGCCGCCGCAATTATGCACAAGCTTCGCCACCGACCCCGCGCCGATTGACCCGATATAGGCCGCCTGGTCGCCAATTGCGTCCAGCACAGGTTTGTATTTGTTGAACGCGGCTTCCGGACCGCCGATCCATAACGACAGCTTTCCGCTTTCCGCGCCGCGCGGGCCGCCGCTTACCGGCGCGTCCAGGAACGCAACGCCTTGATCATCGAACGCCGCGTGCAATCGGCGCACCACGGTCGGCGAATTGGTCGACAGGTCGAAACAGGCCGTTCCCGGCGCCATGCCGGACAGCAGGCCCACCGCCCCCAACGCCACGGCTTCGACTTCGGGCGGGCCGGGCAGTGACAGAAACACCACCTCGCCATACTCGCCCGCAACTTGCGGCGTGCCCGCCCAGGCGGCGCCAGCGGCGATATGCGGGTCGGCGGCTTCGCGACGCATGTCGTGAACGATCAAATCATGTCCGGCCTTTTGCAGATTGGCGGCCATATGCGCGCCCATCGTGCCCAATCCGATAAATCCAATTTTCATTTACGTTTCTCCCGCTTCGTTAAGCCGCGACGACGGGGCCCCTGATGATCTGGTGGGGTAACTGATTCAAGCTTAGGCCCGACCTTAACCTTTGGCAATTCCGACGCGCCAATCCGCCAACGCGGCGCCGACCGCCTTGATCACTGACGGCCAATCTCCGGGCGCGTCTTGCCGGAACAATCGCATCGTCGGATACCAGGGACTGTCCGTCCGGTCCCGGAACCATCGCCAGTCGGCCGCAAAGGGCAGCATCACCCAAACCGGCCGCTCCATCGCCCCGGCCAGATGCGCGATTGCGGTGTCGACGGTGATCACCAAATCCATCGATGCGACAATTCCGGCGGTCGCCGAAAAATCGACCATTTCGTCGCTCCAGTCGCGGTGGAACCGCGTGGTCATATCGGCGCCGATGTCGCCGTCGCGCTGAATCGCGTGAAATTCGACGCCCGACATATCGAAGAGCGGCATTAAAATTTCCGCGCCCATCGAGCGCTGCCGGTCCTGCGGATGTGAGGCCCGTCCGGCCCAGGTAAGTCCGACCGAATTGGGACCGACTGGGGTTTTGTCTTCAGGAACCTCGATATAAGGAATGTCAGCGGGGATGTCGGCCATCGTCTTCGCGCTCAGAATGCCGGGCAGGCTCATCAACCAGACGGCCAGATCAGCGTTGTATACGGCGCCTGCCTGACTTTCCGTGGCGATAATCGCCGCGCCCGGCGCCAGCGGCGCCAACACCGGCATCAGCTCAGCGGGCATTTCAACGATAATGTCGCCGCCCAGCGCGCAGAGTTGCGGCAGATACCGGGCGAACTGCATCATGTCGCCATAGCCCTGTTCGAACAGCACCAACAGCCGTCGCCCGTTCAGGGGCTCCCCCGTCCATCGTGGTTGCGGCAGATCCCGATATCCCATCCGCGCCATGTCCAGCCGGGCTTCATGGGCGGGCCATCCCGCCGCGAAGTCCCCCGCCGCCAGCAGCGCCATGGATTGGTGATAGCGCGCCGACGCCGCTTCATCCCCCGCACCATTTGTCAGAGCATCGTTTTCCAGCATAGCCGCCGCGCGGCCAAAGGCGTCCGCCGCCGCGCCCAGATCGCCCAAATCATGAAACGCCTTGCCAAGCCCATTCCACGCCGCGCTCGACGCCGGGTCTTCGTTCAACATCTTGTTGAACGCGCGCCGCGCCTCCGCCGGTCGGTCCAGGTCCAGAAGCGCCGCTCCGCGCCGCGACACCGCGGCGGGCGAGTCCGGCTGTCGGGTCAACACCGCATCGCACAGCGCCAACGCCCGCGCCGGGTCGTCACGATCAAGGCAGGCGTCGATGGCGCGCAGATCGGCGTCGGCGCTCATGCGACGCCGGGTTCGAAAACTTGGACACCCATCCGTTCCCCTCCATCCGTTCGCGCGTGACGGGTTGCGCCGAACGCAGCGCGGTCTTGACCTGCCTGCATCGGCGGGACACTTTATCGCAATAAGTCTGGACGAACACGCGCGGCGAAACGAACACCCGCAGCCACAAGGGGAACATCACACCATGGAATATCGGCATATCCTGTTCGACGTAAGCGACGAAATCGCGACCATCACACTGAACCGGCCGGAAGCGCGCAACGCGTTGAGCCTGGAAATGCGCGGCGATCTTGATCACGCGCTGGCCCATGTAAAGGAGCAGGCGGGTCATGACATCAAAGCCATGATCATAACGGGCGCGGGCGGCGCGTTTTGCGCGGGCGGCGACGTGAAGGCGATGGGCAACCGCAGCACGCGCGCGCCGGACGGCCACAAGGCCATGCAATCCAGCCACAACCGCGTGTTCAACCTGATGAACATGGAGCTTCCCGTCATCAGCCTGGTCGATGGCCCGGCGGCGGGCGCCGGCGCCAATATCGCCCTGGCGGCGGATTTCGTGCTGATGACCCCACGAGCGTTCATCATGCAGGCCTTCGCGCGCATCGGACTGGTGCCCGATTGGGGCGGGTTTTATATCCTGCCGCGTCTGGTCGGGTTGCAAAAAGCCAAGGAACTCGTCTACACCGGTCGCCGGGTCTACGCCGAGGAAGCGAAGGAAATGGGCATGGCCTACGACATCGTGAACCAGGACACCGCCATGGAGGAGGCCCGGCGCTTCGCGCGCAAGCTGTGCAAGGGCCCGACGGCGGCGATTGGCGTGGCGAAGAACATTCTCAACCAATCCTACAATCAGGACCACCGGACATTGCTGGAGTTGGAGGCGATGGGCCAGACGATCTGCCGGGACACCGATTTCCACAAGGAAGCGGTGCGCCGGTTCGCGGCCAAGGAAACGCCGCTGTACGACTGGGAACATATGGACGATTAACCCCTTCGGCGGGGCGGTGTATTTGAGTATTGGGGGAGCGTGAAGAATGGAAACGTCTGAAGTCTTGTTTGAGGTTACCGACGGCGTCGGCGTTCTGACGCTGAACCGGCCCGCCAAGTTCAACGCCCTGACCCTGGACATGCGGGACAACGGCATTCCCGACATCATCGCGCAGGTCGAGAACGACCCCGACATCCGCGCCTTGATCGTGACCGGGGCGGGCGGCAATTTTTGTTCCGGCGCCGATGTCGGCCGCATGGGCGGCAACAGCGATCCGTCCGTCACGCCCGAAGATCGCAGCGTCGGATTGCGCCGGACGCTCGACTGGGTGTATCGGCTGGCCAATCTGAACCGGCCGGTTATCGCCGCCGTCGACGGGGTCGCGTTCGGGGGCGGATTTTCGCTCGCGCTGACCGCCGACTTTATTCTGGCGACGCCGCGCGTCCGGTTTTGTCAGGTGTTCGGCAACATCGGTCTGATCCCCGATATGGGGTCGGCTTATCTGCTTCCGCGCGTTATCGGCCCACGCAAGGCGAAGGAACTGGCCCTGACCGCCCGCACAATCTACGTGGACGAAGCGCAGGCATTGGGCATTGTTCACGAAGTCCATGACCCCGATGCGTTGATGCCCGCCGCGCGCGCGATGGCCGCCCGCTTCGCGAAAGGCTCGGCGACGGCGCAGGCGGGCGCGAAGCAATTGATGGACCGGTCGATTTACAGCACGCAGGCGGAAATGATCGAAGCGGAAGTCGCGGCGCAATTCAAATGCCGCGCCACCGATTTTCACAACGAAGCGGTGCGCCGGTTCGCCGCCAAGGAACCGCGCCTTTTCGATTGGGACACGATGGTCAAGAACGAAGCCAAAGGCGGGTAGCGTCCCGATGACAGCCACCTACGATCCGGATGCGGATTACGAGATCAGGATTTGGGAAGAGGACTTCAGACAGGTCCCTTCGCGAATGTTGCTCGCCCGGATCTGTCAACCGATCGGCGATGGGCCGTTTCCGGTGTTGCTCGACCTGCACGGCGGCGCCTGGACGTTCAAGGATCGCATGGCCAATGTGGCGATGGCCGAAGCCATGGCGCGCAGCGGAATTCTTACGGTGTCCGTC
>JABJJH010000070.1 GCA_018660965.1 Rhodospirillaceae bacterium
GAATTTCGGCGTCACGATCCCGAAAGGCAAGACCATCATCCACAACACGCTGGACCCAGTCGACGTCAACAAGGATGTCATCGCCCAGCACGCGTTGATCGGCGATTCCGGATTGACCCTCGACGCCATGATTGAAATTGTCGAGGAAAGCCTTGGCGGGAAGGCCCGCGATTCTGCGTCAATCGCCGCCGATATCGCGAAGATGAAGGCGGAATGGCTGGCGGAATGGATGCCAAAGCTGACCTCGAACGATGCGCCGCTATCGCCCTATCGGGTACTGTGTGATTTGGCCAACACGGTCGACCGGGACAACACAATCATCACCCACGACGCCGGAAGCCCGCGTGACCAGTTGTCGCCGTTTTGGACTTCATCGAAACCGTTATCCTATATCGGTTGGGGGAAGACGACCCAGCTTGGCTACGGCCTGGGGTTGGCCATGGGGGCGAAACTGGCCCGCCCCGACCAACTGTGCATCAACGTCTGGGGCGACGCCGCCATCGGGTTCACCGGCATGGATTTCGAAACCGCCGTGCGCGAGCGCATCCCAATTCTGTCCATCCTTCTGAACAATTTCTCGATGGCCATTGAATTGCACATCATGGAGGTCTCGACGGAAAAATACCGCAGCACCGATATCTCGGGCGACTATGCGGCGATGGCCCGGGCGTTTGGCGGCTATGGGGAACGGGTCACCGACCCCGCCGACATCATCCCCGCAATCCAACGTGGCGTCGAGCAAACCAGGAACGGAACGCCCGCCTTGCTTGAATTCATCACGAGCCAGGAAACCAGTATTTCCACGTTCTAGCATTAGGACCTGCGGACAAAAATAACCCGGCCTGCTACGGGGGTCGGGTTATTTGTATGCGGTGCAGCAGGTCAATTTCGATATATTCAATATTTTAAGTAAATAAAATTCAAATTTATTAATAAATAATTCATACGTTCCGATCTTCTATAGGCGCGGCTCCAAACCACTTTAGTTTTCCTGAAAAGCGCCCTGATCGAATGTCGTACAGCCCGTACCCATGTTCAAACGGCATGAATAACCCGTTTGCCGGTCCGTTGAGCATGTTCGTTCGCTCGTGCGCCGCGCGCTGGCGACGGTTCTCATCAACTTTTGCAATCACCGTAATAACGGGTGTGGCCATCTTCCTGGCGGGGTGCACCGAGGCGCCAAAGGCGACGCGGCCCGATGCGCTGAAAGTTGGCGTTCTTCCCGACCAAAGCGTCGAGGTGATCAAAGCGCGTTACAGCGGTTTTATGGGGTACCTTTCTAAAACATTGGATATGCCCGTCGAGTTGATCATACCGGATTCCTACGCCGACCTTCTCGATATGTTTCACGAAAAAAAGGTCCAATTGGCGTATTTTGGCGGCGTGACGTTCGTGCAAGCGAGCAAACGCAGTAACGCGACGCCCGTTGCGATGCGCGACGTCGACGCCAAGTTTCGCAGTTATTTTTTGGTCAAAACCGACGACCCTGCAAAACAAATCACCGATCTCGAAGGGCGAAAATTGGCGTTTGGATCCCGTCTCTCGACATCCGGCCATTTCATGCCCCGCAGTTTCCTGCAGGAATCAGGGATCATCCCCGAGGACTTTTTTTCCGAAACCTCCTTTTCCGGCGCTCATGACAAGACGGCGTACATGGTGCGCGATGGCGCGGTCGATGTTGGCGCGGCGAACGCCGTCGTGATTGATTCCATGTACGCGGACGGGCGGCTTGACCGTAAAACCATGCGGATTTTATGGGAAACACCCCCTTATGCGGATTACGTCTGGGCCCTGCAATCCAATGTCCCGGAATCCTTCCTCATCGAGGTTCGGGACGCGTTCCTAAGTCTTTCCCCGGAAAACCCAGCACACGGCGCTTTGTTAAATCAACTGGGCGCAGGCCTGTTTGAACCTGTGGACAGCGACGATTTCGCCGACCTTCGCGCAATTGTCGATCAATTTCTACCCAATAAATCCTCGAATTAGGCAATCCCGATGACGGCGATACTAGGCGTAATAAAGAAAGAGGTCTTTTTCCTTGTTACCGCTATCGCCTTATTTTCACTGTTATTGGGCGGCCTTCGTTACTATCAGAACAGCAACGAAGAAGAACGGCGACACGAAGCCGACCGATATCACCTTGGAAGCCTGCGCGATATTGAAATAATCAAAAGCGAATTGTTCGCGCTTTTGTCACTGGCGCAATCAGGCGCGTATCGTCGAAGCCATGACGACAACCGGACGATTGGCGCCGCTCAAATAATCGAACACAGCTTCCAACGCATCGTCTTTCTCCAGGACCTTTACGCAAATCCCGCTTTTGCCGCCACGCTAACGCGCGCAGGAATGTGGCGTCAAAAAACCTTGGCGCACTTGAAAGACAAGGACCTCACGCGCGATCAAACGGTTCCAAAATCCAGCCACGACATCGCGACCTTTTTCCACACACTGGAGCAGCTCGAAAAACTGCACACAATTACTTACAAACAGCATCAAAATGCCCTGTCCGACCTTCGTAGCGCGAATACCAAGAACTTTCTGGCGCTCTTCGGCCTTATCTTAGTCCTCGGTGGGATCCTTATTTATCGCATGCTCAAGCGCCTTCGCGATTCCTTAAAGAGTCAAAATGATACGGAACGCGCGCTGACACAACTGAATGAAGAACTGGAAGGGCGCGTCAAGGAACGTTCGAACGCGTTGTTGAAGGCGCAAGGAAATTTGATACGAAGCGAACGGTTGGCCACGATTGGCCAACTGACGGCCACCGTCAGTCATGAGTTGCGGAATCCCCTGGGCACCATTCAATCGTCATTTTATATCGTCCAATCGGCAATAAATACGGACAAGCCGCAGACTTTACGCGCGACCGAGAGAATTCACCGCAATATCGCGCGATGCGTCCGAATAATCGAAGAACTGCTGGATTACACACGTGTTCACGACCCGCAGCCACGACCCGTTGAAATGAACGCCTGGTGCGATGCCGTGCTGGACGAAATTTCAATTCCGCAACACGTCCGGATAAGAACCGACTATCTATCAGAAACGACGGTTGATATCGACCCGGACCGCATGCATCAAGTCTTGTCGAATTTATTGCAAAACGCCCATCAGGCGGCCGAAGCCCGTTTTAGCGAAGAAGACGGCGGTATCGTCACCATATCGACGCGGCGCAGTGGAGACCGATTTTGGATTACCGTCTCCGACAATGGGCCCGGCGTTCCGGAAGATATCCAGGGCCAAATTTTCGACCCGCTTTACAGCACGAAAACGTATGGGGTTGGCCTTGGACTCCCGTTGGTCAAACAAGTCATCGAGGACCACCACGGCGTTGTATCGCTGCTGAACGCCGAAGAGGGCGGCGCCGCGTTCCGGATCGACCTGCCGATAAAACAGCCAAAACCGGGCGAAGCCGCCGCCTGAGCCTCGCCTTTATTACGCCCCTATAAAGGTCGCCAACCGGCGCTCGGTCATCGCCTTTGTGCCTTCCTTGAAATCGGTCGTTTCCCGCAGAATGCCTTGTTCAATCAATTCACGGTCGGTCGCCGCACGCACCCGGTCAGCCAAGCCGTCCCGCATGATCTTCCGGCAAGCAACGACGCCCAGCGGCGAACATTCTGCAATTTCGGTCGCCAGCGCCACGGCGGCGTCACGCACCTGATCGCGTGGGACCAGCACTTCAGCCAATCCCATTTTATAGGCTTCCTCACCTTTGAACCGGCGCCCGGTATAGAACATCAATTCCGTGTTTTTTCGGCCAATCGCGTCGGGCAGCGTCACCGTCAAGCCGAAACCCGGATGATACCCCTGGCGGGTGAAATTCGCTGAAAACCGCGCTTCCGGGCAGGTCACCCGGAAGTCTGGCATCATCGCCAGCCCCAGCCCGCCGCCAATCGCTGCCCCCTGAATGGCGCCCACGATAGGCTTCAAAGTCCGGAACATGCGCACCGCTTCGATATAAAGGGGATTGCCGCCCGGCTTTTGGTCGCGCTGGACCTTGTTGCGATTCGGATCGCTGAAATCGGCGCCCGCGCAAAACGCCGTGCCCTGCGCCGCCAGGACGATAGACCGGCATTCGTCGGTTTCGTCCAGCGCCTCAAAGGCTTCGGCGATTTCCTTGATAAGGGGAATGTTGAAAAAATTGTGCGGCGGCCGCTGAATTTCGACAATGGCCACATGGTTCGCGACCTCGACGCCAATTTCCTTGAACGATCCAAATTTAGACATGGTTTACCTTCCCTCCCGGTAAGATGAATAGATTGCGGTTACGCGCCAGTGAAGTTCGGAACCCGGCGTTCCGACATCGCCTTCACGCCTTCGGCGAAGTCATCGGTTTGACGCAAAGCGTTTTGTATCGCCAGTTCCTTGTCGGTCGCCGCCGCCACGCGGTCAGCCAAACCTTCGCGCATGATCTGACGACAAGCAACGACGCCCAACGGCGAACATTCCGCGATTTCACGCGCCAGTTCGATGGCGGCGGCGCGGACCTGGTCTTGTGGGACCAGGACGTCGGCCATCCCCATTTCCAGGGCTTCCTCACCCTTGATCCTGCGGCTGGAGTAGAACATCAATTCAGCGTTCTTGCGGCCAACCGTTTCGGTCAACGTGCAGGTCAGTCCAAATCCGGGATGAAATCCCAGCCGCGTGAAATTTGCGGCGAAGCGCGCTTCCGGGCACGCCACACGGAAATCTGGCACCATCGCCAACCCCAGCCCGCCGCCAATCGCGGCCCCCTGAATGGCGCCGACAATCGGTTTTTTGGTGCGGAACAGGCGCACCGCTTCGACATATAAGTGACTGATTGGCAGATCTTCACCGGCGGTTTCGGTGGCTTTATCTTGTGGCGCACCGTCATCGCCTTTCAAGTCCCGCCCGTCGGTGAAATTGGCGCCTGCGCAAAACGACTTTCCTTCCGCGCATAACACAATCGACCGGCAGTCGCTGGTTTCATCCAACGCTTCAAACGCATCGGCAATCTGATTGATGAGCGTCAAATCGAAGAAATTGTGCGGCGGTCGGTTTATCTCCACCGTGGCCACCAGATTATCGACATTCACCGTGATGTCGTTGTATTCGCCGAATTTCGACATGGACTCACCTTCTTTCGTTCACAGTTCCAAATTGCGCCCAAGTGGGCCTTTTGTTTTCAAGCGCCAATAAAATTGGGAAGCCGCCGGTCCGTCATCGCCTTGACCCCTTCGGCGAAATCGGCGGTTCCCCGCAAGCTGTTCTGGTTCGCCAATTCCTTGTCCGTCGCCGCCGCGATCCGATCCGCGTATCCGTCCCGCATGATCTTGCGACAGGCGACAACGCCCAAAGGAGAGCATTGCGCTATTTCCGTGGCGAGTTCAACCGCCGCCGGGCGCACGTCCTCCGGCTTGGTCACGAATACATCCGCCAGTCCCATGGCGTGGGCTTCTTCGCCTTTAACGCGCCGGCCCGAATACAACATGAGTTCGGCGTGTTTTTCACCGATTGTTTCCGGCAACGTCACGGTCAGCCCGAAACCGGGGTGATATCCCATCCGGGTAAAATTAGCGCTGAACCGGGATTGGGGACACGCGATGCGAAAATCAGGAACCATGGCGAGGCCAAACCCGCCCCCGATGGCCGCGCCCTGAATGGCGCCGACAATCGGTTTGTTCGTGCGAAACAATCGGACGCCTTGTTCATACAACGGATATCGACCCGGACTTTTCTCGCCCAGGTCTCGGCCATCGTTGAGGTTCGCGCCGGCGCAGAAAATCCGTCCCGGTGACGCCAAAACAATCGCGCGGCAGTCGTTGGTCTCATCGAGCGCTTCGAAAGCCTCGGCAATCTGGGAAATCAACGCGACATCGAAAAAATTCTGTGGCGGATTACTGAATTCCACCATGGCGACATAGTCGTTGATATCAACGGTGACGTTTTCAAAGGAACCGAAAGCGGTCATGGCGCACCTTCCCAATTATCATCCAGCCGAATATTGCCTCCGGTCAAGCCTTCGACGATTTCACGATCAACGCGTCGGCGACGGAAACGCCCTGTCCTTCCGGATGGACCAACACCGGGTTCAGGTCGATTTCGGAAATCTTATCGCCAAAATCCGCCGCGAATTCCGACAACCCGACCATGAGATCGACCAACGCATCGACGTCGGACGGCGCTTCACCGCGAACGCCGTGTAAAAGCGCCACGCCCTTCAATCGGTCCAGCAATCTCCGCGCGTCATCGGCGCCGAACGGCACGGGCGAAAACGCGACATCCTTCAGAACCTCGACATAAATACCGCCCAATCCCACCATCAATATCGGGCCGAACTTTTCATCCTGGTTGACGCCAAGGATCATTTCCTGACCCGCCGGGGCCATCGCTTGAACCAGAACGCCGTGAATATTCGCGCCCGCATTATAGGCCTGCGCACTCGCCATGATCCGATCATAAGCCGCGCGAACGTCATCGGCGGATTTCAAATTCAGCGCGACGGCGCCCGCCTCGGATTTGTGCAGAATGTCTGGGGACTGAACCTTAAGCGCCACCGGCGCCGCGATATCCGCCGCGATGTCAGCCGCCTCTTGCGCCGAATTCGCCATGCGAGCCCCGCCATCGCCAATCCCGTAAGCGGCCAGAAGCGGACGCGCCTCGTATTCGCATAACACCTCGTTCGCCGCGTCCAGGGCTTTGCCCACAATCGCCTGATCGGCGTTGGCGCCCGATTTGATTTCCGGCGCGCGCAGAAAGCGTTCGCGGAAAGCCCGATATTCGGCCATTTCATACAGCGTGCGGGCGCAATTACGGCTGTTGGTGAACAGCGGCAAGCCGATCTGGCTGAGCGACGTCACCGATTCCTCATGAGGATTGGTGTAGCTCCAGATCAAAATCGGCTTTTCCGTTTCACGCGCCAGCTTGCTTAAATTTTCACGCTCATCTTCATATGTCGAAGCGCGGCGCGCGCTGGTGATGCCAACAATGGCGTCAACCGATGGAGAATCGCGGACCATGCCCAGCAAATTCGCATAGCCGATTTCACGCACCGCGCCCGCCGTGCCATCGACCGGGTTCTGCGACGTGCCATAGGCGGGAATGAGCGCGTCGATCACGGCGCGGGTTTCCGCATCCAGGGTCGGCACCTCCAACCCGGTCATCGACAGGGTGTCCGCCATCCAGCCGCCACCGCCGCCCGACCCGGTAACGATCCCGACGCGTTTGCCTTTCGGCAGACAATGCCCGAACAGCGAGAACCCCATCGCCATTTCGACCATTTCATCGGTATCCGCGCCTTCGATAATCCCGTAGCGCCGGAACATCGCCTGATACGTGCTGTAGGACCCCGACAAAGCGGCGGTGTGGGATGCGGCGGCGCGTTCGCCCGCCGCCGATTTGCCAACCTTGGTTACGATCAGCGGCTTCCCGGCCCGCATGGCTTTCTCCGCCACGCGCCGGAAGGTCTCCGGATTTTTCACGTCCTCCATGAAAATCAGAAACGCGTCGGTGTCGTCCTTGTCGATGATATGTTCGATGATGTCGAAGCAATTGATCACGGCCTCGTTGCCGGTCGTCGCCACATAACTGAACGGTAATTCCTTTGGACGGCCCCGGTCATAGAATGCGAATCCGATGCCGCCGCTTTGCGCGACGGCGGCCAGATGACCGGTCTTGCGCCATGCCGGCACCATGGGCCGCGTCTGGTTGTGAAAGGTGGGGCTGAAGGTCGGACACAAGGCGACCTTCGTGCTCGCAAAGCCTTCGGAATTCGGCCCCACCACGGCCATATCATAGCGTTCGGCGATGTCACGCAGGCGTTGTTGCGCCTTGGCGCCGTCCTCGCCAACCTCCTCAGCGAAACCCGAGGTCAGAATTTGCACCGCCTTGACGCCGGCCTTGCCACATCGCTCCAGCTCGTCGGGAACGAATTTCGCCGGAATAATCATGATGGCGAGATCGACCCGTTCCGGTAAAGCCTCGATAGACGGGTAGGCCTTCAAGCCCTGGACTTCGTCGAAACTACGACTAACGGGATAGACAGCGCCCGCGAAGGGGTGCTGCATCATGACATGCAGGATGCGTCCCCGCAGAATGGAGTCGTCCGGCGCGGCCCCAATAACCGCCACCGCATTTGGCGATAAAAGCGCGCCAATATCAGCCATAATTCTGGCCTTTCAATAGGAATTCGTTAGGAAATAGCCCCGCTTAACGAAGCCGGTTAGCGAAGATCAAGACCGCGCGCGATGATGCCCCGAAGGACTTCGGTCGTGCCGCCTTGAATGGTCAATTTCGGCGCAATCATCGTCGCGAATTGCAACAGTTCCTCGAAGGTCGCGCGGTTCCCGGGGCCGCCTTCGCTGAACGCCGCAAGGTCACGGGCTTTGGCGGGCAGGGCTTGTTCCCAAAGCGTGCCGAGGTTTTTCACCAGCGATCCTTGCAGGGTCGGCTCCTTGCCCGCTTGCAACATCCCGTTCACCGACACCGACATGCGGCGCATCGTGTGAAGCTGCGCCACCAACCGGCCAATACCTTCCGCCCCACGCACGTCGGGCTTGTCCCCCAACACGCGAACAAGTTCCGGCAGGATATAGTAGGTTTCCAGGAAGCGTTCCGGCCCGCTGCGTTCGTAGGCCAGTTCGCTCGTCGCCTGTTTCCACGCCATGTCGATTTCACCCATCACATGGTCGTCGGGCACGAACAAATCCTCGAACACGACTTCATTGAATTCGTGGTTGCCGTTCATGTGCAGCACCGGGTTCACGGTGATTCCCGGCGCGCCCATCTTCACCAGGAACTGCGTCAAACCGTGACGCCGGTTCTCTTCTGTCGCCGGCGACGTTCGGAACAGACCAATCATGTAATCCGCCTGATGCGCCGAACTTGTCCAGATTTTGGCGCCGTTGATCAACCACCCGCCATCGGTCTTCGTCGCCCTCGTGCTGGCGGCGAACAAATCGGACCCGGACCCCGGCTCGCTCATGCCGATGCAGAACGCGCACTCGCCCTTGATGATACGCGGCAGGATATCGTTTTTAATGTGATCCTCGGCGTATCTCATGATCGTCGGGCCGCTTTGACGGTCCGCCGTGAAATGGACGCGCACCGGCGCGTTCACGACGCGGAATTCCTCGGTCACGACATAGCGTTCCAGGAAGCTGCGTTCCTGGCCGCCGTATTGCTTTGGCCAGGTCATGCCAATCCAGCCTTTCGCGCCAACCTTGCGGCTGAATTCGCGATTGAAGGACCCGCCACCCACCGCGTTCGGATCAAACGTGCCCGCAGCGATTTCTTCCTGCAGGAACGCCCGAACCTCCTTACGAAGCGCCTCGGCTTCCGGTGGCAGTCTGATGGGATCGAATTGAATTGCTGTGCTCATGATCGGAATTCCTACAAGAATGCTTCGCTGGGACTCAAATTACCGGGACGCCAATAAAGGCCACAGTTCGTCGGCGCCATTCGCGGCGATCATCTCGCCGAGTTCCACCGCCCAGGCGCTTTCGCCGCCAAAATCGTCCCGCCACGCCCAGAGACGGCGCGTGAACCGGTTAAGGATATGTTCCTTGGTAAAGCCGATGGCGCCGTGCGCCTGATGCGCGATGGCCGCGCCCTTGCCCGCCGCTTCGCCCACGCGGATTTTCGCCGCCGCGACTTCCAGAAACACGTCCTGTCCGAAGGCGCCGCCGTCGCCAAGCGCGGTTTGAAGCGCATCCGCCGCCGAACTCGACGCCGCCGCCGACGCCGCCGCTTCGCACCCCAACTC
>JABJJH010000420.1 GCA_018660965.1 Rhodospirillaceae bacterium
ATGATGTGGGAGCACATGCGGTCCAGGAACCAACGGTCATGGCTGACCACGACCACGCAGCCGGCGAAATCCAGAATCGCGTCCTCAAGCGCACGCAGGGTCTCCACGTCGAGATCGTTGGTGGGCTCATCGAGCAGCAGTACGTTGGCCTCGCTCTGTAACATCTTGGCAAGGTGTACGCGGTTGCGCTCACCACCGGATAGCTGGCCGACTTTCTTTTGCTGGTCGGGGCCGCGAAAGTTGAAGGATCCAACATAGGCGCGGCTGGGCGTGCGGCGTTTGCCAAGGTCGACTTCGTCCTCGCCCTGGCTGATTTCCTCCCACACGGTCTTATCGGGGTCCAGCGAATCGCGGGATTGATCGACATACCCCAGCTGAACCGTTTCGCCGAGACGCAGCGTGCCGCCATCGGGTTCTTCCTGCCCGGTGATCATGCGGAACATCGTGGTCTTGCCCGCGCCGTTGGGACCGATGACGCCGACAATGCCGCCGGGTGGCAGCATAAAGGACAAATCGTTGATTAGCAGATGGTCGCCAAAACCCTTGCTCAGATGGTCGGCTTGTATGACCAGGCCGCCAAGGCGCTGCGGGATGGGAATAACAATTTGCGCATTGTCATTCGAGGCGTTCTGACTTTCCGCCAACAGTTCTTCGTAGGCGGAAATTCGGGCTTTGGACTTGGCCTGGCGGGCGCGGGGGCTGGCCCCGATCCATTCGCGCTCCCGCGCCAGCGCGCGCGCGCGGGCGGCGTCGGCGCGTTCTTCATGCGCCATCCGTTTTTCTTTTTGTTCAATCCAGGCGGAATAGTTGCCTTCGTAGGGAATGCCGCGCCCACGGTCGATTTCGAGAATCCAGCCGGTGACATTATCCAAAAAATAACGGTCATGGGTGACCATGACGACCGTACCCGCATAGTCGCTCAGATATCGTTCCAGCCAGGCGACGGATTCCGCATCAAGGTGGTTGGTCGGTTCGTCCAGCAACAGCAGATCGGGCTTGCTCAGCAACAATTGGCACAGTGCGACGCGGCGGCGTTCGCCACCGGACAAATTGTCGACGGTGGCGTCGCCGGGCGGGCAGCGCAGGGCGTCCATTGCAATTTCCACGGTGCGCGACAAATCCCAGGAATCGGCGGCGTCTATTTTTTCCTGCAAATCCGCCTGTTCTTCGATCAGCGCGGTCATTTCGTCGGGATCGGTTACGTCGCCCAACTTCATGCTGACGGCTTCGAACTGGTCGACCACGGCTTTTTGTTCCGCCAGACCTTCAAGAGCGTTTTCATACACCGTCTTGTTCGGGTCGAGTACGGGTTCCTGCGCCAGATACCCAACTGTCGCACGGTCAGCCAGACGGGTTTCCCCGTTATATTCCGTGTCGACGCCCGCCATGATGCGCAACAGCGTTGATTTACCCGCGCCGTTGGGGCCTAGCACGCCAATCTTGGCGCCGGGCAGGAATGACAGGGTAATATCCTTTAAAACCTCACGGCCACCGGGATACGCCTTGCCGAGGGAATTCATCGTATAAATGTACTGGTAGGATGCCATGGTCGCAGATGGTCCGTGAATGGTTGGATATTCGCGCGCCGGGTTATACCAGAGGGCGGTGATACTTCAACGTATAACCATGCTCCGTTCTAGTGTGATGGTTCTGAAATCCGTCCCCTTGAATGGGACGGAAGTCTGAATCTGAATCACACTAGATTGAATATGGTGTGCTGATTCACGCGAAATTTGATTTTACGAATTTCACGATCAGGACACTAATCGAACCAGCCGGCGGCGCGTTGCCGGCGGATAATCGCGGTGGCTCGGTTGGAAAATTGAAGCGCATCACCGAGAGTCAGGATACCGCGCGCGGCCAAACGCGGCGCCATTCCGGCGTAAAGCTCCGCCGTAACAAGGCTGTCGCCCAGCGCGGTGTGACGACCCCGGATGTTGACGCCATGGCGCGCCGCCATGGCGTCAAGGCTGAAGTCGGGTTCGCCGGGGTCCAGCACCGAGCCCAGAAGCAAGGTGTCCAACGCGATTGGCGCCACCCACGCGATGCCGTCGCGCGCCGTTGCATTACGAAGGTGCGCGATATCGAAGGCGATGTTGTGCCCGACCAGCACGCACCCTTCCATGAAGGCCGCCAGGCGCGCCCAATTGCGCGCGAACGGTTCGGCGTCGGCGACCATGGCGTCGGTGATTCCGTGGATCGCCGTGGAGCGGGGCGGAATGGCGCGGCCTGGATTTACGAGACAATCGATTGTCGCGCCGCGAAACATGCGGTCGCCATGCATGCGGACGCCGCCGAGCGAAACGATGACATCCGACTTGACGTCGAGCCCGGTGGTTTCGCAATCGAAGACAAAAATCGGCAAATCGGACAATAAGGTTGAGTCGTTGAAGGGCTGGGGCGTTGGCGGCGCGTCGTGCAGGGTTAAATCATGCTCCATCGCGGCGTCGCCGCCCGTCGCGCCGTCTTCCAAATTAAGGGAAAAGCTCAACGCCACGCCGCCAATCGAGGAAATCGGCGACACGGTGGTGGGGAGGCTTAGGCCCTCAACGGTTGTCAGGTCGGTCATCAGGGATTTTTCGAGGGGATCGTTCGTCGCCTTGACCTGGCGAAGCACCTGCTTGTCGCAGAGTTTGAACCCACGAATGCGGACAACTCCCTTGCGCGTCGTATAAGCCTCAAGATCAGCACGCCCGAATATCGGCGATCTTGCCTGCTCGTTCAACCACTTAGCGACCTTGCGTCCGTTGACCGGGGTCGTCGTGCAAACGACCAGAAGGTATTTGCCCTTGGCCGCCTGCCGCGCCGCGGGCGCCTGCTCGACTTTAGGAACCCCTGCAGGCGCGCTGGCCTGAGGTGCAGCAGCTGCGGAACGGGTAAAGCCACCAACAACCGCCGTTGGAATGACCCTTGGCTGCCCCGCAGGAACCGTCGTCGGCTGGGCCGCGCTTATGGTCGCGCTCGGCACGGTCATGACTGCAGCGGGAGGCGCCGCGGCCGTGGCCGACTCGG
>JABJJH010000064.1 GCA_018660965.1 Rhodospirillaceae bacterium
CCGCGATCGACAAGGCGGACATTGTGGTATTGCTAGTTGGGCACCGGGCCTTCAAGGAAATCAATCGGAACACGCTTAACCAAAAGGTCGTCATCGACACCCAAGGATTGTTCGCTTAACGGGCGCCACGCGTGTTTAACAACGCTTCGTATACTGGTTGGTAATTGGCGATGCTGGCGTTCCAGTTGCGTTCCTTTTCAACGAAAGTCCGACCCGCGCGGCGCATTTCAGGCCATTGCGCCTCCGCCTCAAACGCCTTTCGAACGCATGAAGCCAGCGCCGTCGGATCGTCGGCGGCGAACAGATACCCGGTTTCGCCATCCCGGATCAATTCCTTGTGGCCGCCCACATCCGAAGCGATACACACAATTCCCTGCGCCATCGATTCCAGAGGTTTCAACGGCGTCACCAATTCCGTCAGCCGAATTGAACGCCGCGGGAACACCAACATATCCATAAGACTGTAATATCGGGCGACCTGGTCGTGCGGTACGCGCCCGGTGAAAATAATGCGGGACTCCAATCCCAACGCCGTGGCTTTGGCGCGTAAGCTCGCCTCCATGGGACCTCCCCCCACCAGCAGAACCTTTGTCGCCGGTTCAAAATCAAGTATACGCGGCAGCGACTCTATAAGCAGGTCGAGTCCTTCGTATGAATAAAATGACCCCGCGAACCCCAACACACGCGCACCCTTTAGCCCCAATTCATCACGTAATTTTTCATCCACACCTTCAAGAACAGGAAAAAGTTCGATATCGACCGCATTGGGAATCAAGGTGACGTGACCGGAATCGACGCCCCGTGACACCAAATCATCCTTCAATCCCCCGCAAATTGTCATAACCGCGTCCGCGTGCTTGACCGCATAGGTTTCCAACCCGTGCGTCGCCTTGAATCGAAGACTGCCCTCGGTTGTCGCGCCCAGGTCAACGGCCGCATCCTCCCAGAACGCGCGAATTTCATAAACCACGGGTAGATTCCGGCGCCGCCCCGCCAAAAGCGTTGGCAACGCATTCAACACCGGCGAATGGGCGTGCAAGATATCTGGACAGCATTCGTCAATAACGGATTGAAGACGTCGGTATGTCGCGATCATACCTGCAATTTCGCCAGCGCCCGGCAGTTTCGCCAACAGATCAGGGAGCTTTGGCGTCCGATGAAAGCGCCAACCATCAACCTCATCAATTAAGACATCGGAACGGTTCACCTCAATAGTGTGCTCGGTTTGTTTCGGTGAGGTCAGGTGAACCGTTTCCCAGCCTAACGCACGCTGGGCGCGAAGTATGCCAAGTGTTCGAAACACATATCCACTATGTAATGGGAGTGAATGGTCAAGAATATGAAGTATTTTCATAATACACTAATGCCAAATTCTAAATTAACTGAAATTCGATGATTTGTTGCCGCCAAGTACGGAATGGATCAAAATGTCGTTCGTTTTCGCCATTTTTGCCGCCGTGTATTCGCGTAACGCCTTCTCTCGGTTTTGTCGTCCCAGACTGACACGTTTCTCCGAATCAGCAATTAACAAATCCAAACTATTAGCGAACGATTCTTCGTCGCTCGCTGGTACGACATAGGGTTGGTTTTCCGCAACGACCATATCTTTTATGTCACCGACATCGGTCGCGATAACCGCCAATCCCGCCGCCATCGCCTCCACCACGCTTAACGGCATTTGTTCGCTGTCCGACGATAACGCGAAGAGATCAAACAGGCCCATGAACTTGGCGGGGGCGGACAGATAGCCCGGAAAATTCACCTGGTCCGACACGCCGCACCGCATGGCTTCCGCCCGGACATTCTCCAAATCCTCTCCGGCGCCGACAATCACCAGTCGCGCCTGTCGTCCCTTCGCGGCTTGCGCGAACACCCGCACCAGACGACTTAAATTTTTCACTTTGCGAATGGCGGCGACCGTTCCGACCACCACTTCCCCATTAACGCGGCGAAACCCCGGAATCGCGTCGCCGTCCGGTCCGCCCTGGAAAGCATCGCAATCAATTCCATTGGGGAAATATGCAATTTTCCGACGCGGCGCCCACCAGACTTTGTGCGCGATTTCAGCCAGATGGCGTGATGGCGTGAACACCGCGTCCACCCCACCAAAGGCAAACCTGCGCACCCAAATCCGACGCGGGATTTGGCCCGCGCTTTCATCGTGATTGAACCCTTCCTCATGATGAATATGCCGACAAATCCGCATGAACCGGTTGGCCAGAGCAAATTCAATCGTACCCCAATTGCGCGTCATCAACACATCCGGCGCAACATCTTTTAGAAGCGCGCGTATCCGCAGCAGACGTTGTGGTAAACCACCGGACAGATCGGGAGGATCGACGATGCGTACATCCAGGTCAGGCGACAAGCGTTCCATGCATTGAAGGTCGCCATTCATCGATAGAATCGAGTGGCGGTACCGTTGGCCTAGTTCATTCATCAGAGTCGCCGTGCGCACCTCTGCGCCGCCGATCCCAAAACCCGAAAAGACATGCAACAAGTGCGGTATCGAAATGATACGAACGCCTATACTAAATAAAACCGTGCGGATTATGCCCGTCTACGCCGTTGTTGGAAATATTTATTCACCCAATCCCGAACATCTATTTGCAGTTCGAAAGCGGATCGTATGTAATTCATCGGCCAATTACATCCACGCCGGTTTGGGGGAATTTCATGAATGACAAACACATCGACATTAAAACCGTTGACGGGATAATGCCGACCTACACCTGCTGGCCAGATGGCGACGGCCCTTTCCCGGCCATTGTCTTCTACATGGATGCGCCGGGCATCCGGGAAGAATTGCATGAAATGGCGCGACGCATGGCGTCGGACGGTTATTTCGTCATCTTGCCGGATTTGTTCTATCGCTTCGGAACCTTGCGTTTCCCACTTCGCGACGCCAACGCCCGGAAAATTTGGCAAACGGCGATGGCCAATCTCAGCAACGCCAATGTCATGGACGACACCCGCGCCATGCTGAGCTATATGGACGACCAACCCCAAGTGAAATCCGGGGCAAAGGCGTGCATCGGCTACTGCATGAGCGGACGGCTTGTGACGGCGGCGGCGGGCACCTTCCCCGATATATTCGCCGCCAACGCTTCTCTGTACGGGGTTGGCATCGTCACCGACAAGGAAGATTCTTCGCATTTCCTCGTCAAAAACATCAAAGGTGAAATGTATTTTGGGTTCGCGGAAACCGATTCCACAGTTCCCGATTTCGTCGTGCCGACGCTCACCGCGGAGCTGGAAAAGCACGGCGCAAATTACACCTTGGAAACGCACCCCGGCACGAACCATGGGTTCTGTTTCGCGTCCCGGGACGTGTATAATGAAGCGGCGGCGGAAAAGGTGCACGCCCTGTTCATGGACATGTGCGCGCGCCATCTGTCCTGACGAATTTGAACCCGCATTTCCCAAGTAAAAGGGAGAAGTCACTCCTCTGACGACAATTAATGTGTTATATTGCAGCATGTTAAGTGGGCTTAAGGCGGCGGATCATGGATCACCCAAAGGGTGCAAGCGAA
>JABJJH010000036.1 GCA_018660965.1 Rhodospirillaceae bacterium
GACTGATCAACAGTCTGGCGACCTATGCGCGGGTCAACAAATACGGGTTCATCGAATCGCCGTATCGCAAGGTTGAAAAGGGCCATGTCACCGACACCGTTATTTATATGTCGGCGATGGACGAAGGCCGGTACACGGTTGCGCAGGCGAACTCGGTGCTTGATGCGAAAAATAATCTGACCGAGGAATTGATCAGTTGCCGGGCCGGCGGGGAATATATCCTGGCGCGTTCGGAAGATATTGATTTAATGGACGTTTCGCCCAAGCAAATCGTGTCGGTCGCCGCCGCGCTCATTCCGTTCCTGGAAAACGATGACGCGAACCGCGCCCTGATGGGATCCAACATGCAACGCCAGGCGGTGCCGTTGGTGCGCAGTGAGGCGCCATTGGTCGGGACCGGCATGGAAGCGCAGGTCGCACGCGATTCCGGTGTTACGATCATTGCGCGGCGATCGGGCAAGGTGGTCCAGGTGGACGCCACCCGCGTCGTTATCGGTGCGGAAGACGCGGCGCGGGCTGATGTCTCGACGCCGGGCGTTGATATCTACAATTTGCTGAAATTCCAGCGTTCGAACCAGAACACCTGCATTACCCAGCGACCGTTGGTGAAGGTTGGCGATATCGTCGAAGCCGGCGATATCGTGGCGGATGGCCCTTCGACCAATCTGGGCGAGTTGGCGCTGGGCCGCAACGTTTTGTGCGCGTTCATGCCGTGGAACGGGTATAACTTCGAGGATTCAATCCTGGTGTCCGAGCGCGTCGTGCGCGACGACGTTTTCACCTCGATCCATATCGAGGAATTCGAGGTCATGGCGCGGGACACCAAGCTGGGCCAGGAAGAAATTTCGCGCGATATTCCCAACGTTGGCGAAGAAGCGTTGAAGAATCTCGACGAAGCGGGAATCGTTTATATCGGTGCGGAAGTGCAGCCGGGCGACGTTCTGGTTGGCAAGGTGACGCCAAAAGGCGAATCGCCGATGACGCCGGAAGAAAAATTGCTGCGCGCGATTTTCGGCGAAAAAGCGTCCGACGTTCGCGACACCTCGCTTCGTGTGCCGCCCGGACAGGTCGGCACGGTCGTCGAGGTTCGGGTGTTCTCCCGTCGCGGCATCGACAAGGATGAACGCGCGCTCGCCATCGAACGTTCGGAAATCGAACGTTTGGCGAAGGATCGCGACGACGAAAAATCGATCCTGGAGCGTTGGTTCTTCGATGGACTGAAAGATGTGCTGTTGAATCAGACCATCGTCAGCGGGCCAAAGGGAATCAAGGAAGGCGGTCGGGTCACCGAAAACCTGCTGGGCGAGTACACGCCGGGGCAATGGCAACAGGTCGTCGTGAAAAACGACAAGGTCAATGACCAACTGGACGCCATCAAGGGGCAATTCGGTGAAGCCGTTGGCCGGTTACAGGCTCGTTTCGACGACAAGGTCGACAAGCTGCAACGCGGTGACGAATTGCCGCCGGGCGTCATGAAGATGGTGAAGGTCTTCGTCGCGGTGAAACGCAAAATTCAACCGGGCGATAAAATGGCCGGTCGCCACGGCAACAAGGGCGTTATTTCGCGCATCATGCCGATGGAGGACATGCCGTGTCTGGAAGACGGGACGCCGGTCGATATCGTGCTTAATCCTCTGGGCGTGCCCAGTCGGATGAATGTCGGGCAAATTCTCGAAACGCATCTCGGTTGGGCGTGCGCGGGAGTCGGGCGCCAAATTGGCGATATTTTGACGAAGATGCGGCGTTCCGGGGACTCAAAAGACCTGCGGAAGGCCATTGGCAACGCGTATGGCGACAAATACGCCGAGGACATCGCCAAATACGACGAGAAGGCGATTGTCGAACTGGCGGAAAACGTGTCCGACGGGGTGCCGATCGCAACGCCTGTTTTCGACGGCGCGCGGGAAGAAGACATCCACGCCATGTTAAGCGATGCCGGCGTTCATTCGTCGGGCCAGATGACCCTGGTCGATGGCCGGACTGGCGAAGAATTCGACCGCCAGGTGACAGTGGGGTATATCTATATGCTCAAACTGCACCATCTGGTCGATGACAAAATCCACGCGCGTTCGATTGGCCCGTATTCCCTGGTCACCCAGCAACCGTTGGGCGGCAAGGCGCAGTTTGGCGGCCAGCGCTTCGGCGAAATGGAAGTCTGGGCGCTTGAAGCATACGGGGCCGCGTACACGTTGCAGGAGATGTTGACGGTGAAATCCGATGACGTCTCTGGCCGGACAAAGGTCTACGAAGCGATTGTTCGCGGCGACGATAATTTCGAGGCCGGTATTCCGGAATCCTTCAACGTTCTGGTGAAGGAGCTTCGATCGCTTGGCCTCAATGTTGAATTGAAGCAGGGCGAGTAGCACGCTCTTGGTGATCGTCACGACCCCGGGCCGGCCGACCCCGGGGTTGACGTGAATGTGACGAAATATTGCGCGGCCTAAGATGACTTCAGGAGTCCATCGATGAACGAGTTGATGAATTTTTTCGGGCAACCTTCTGGTCCCCAGAGTTTTGACCAGATTCAGATTTCCATCGCCAGCCCGGATCGCATCAGATCCTGGTCGTTTGGTGAAATCAAAAAGCCGGAAACGATCAACTACAGAACCTTTAAGCCGGAAAGGGACGGGTTGTTCTGCGCCCGGATTTTCGGGCCGATCAAGGACTACGAATGCCTGTGCGGTAAATACAAGCGGATGAAGTACCGCGGTATTATCTGCGAAAAATGCGGCGTCGAAGTGACCTTGTCGAAGGTGCGCCGCGAGCGCATGGGACATATCGAGCTGGCGTCGCCGGTCGCCCACATCTGGTTCCTGAAATCCCTGCCCAGCCGAATTGGCCTGTTGTTGGACATGACGCTTAAGGATCTGGAGCGCATCCTGTATTTCGAGAACTACGTTGTGATCGAACCCGGTCTGACGGCGCTGGGATATCGCCAGTTGTTGTCGGAAGAAGATTTCATCGACGCCCAGGACGAATACGGGGCGGAGAATTTCACCGCCAAGATTGGCGCGGAAGCGATTCAGGACATGCTGGGCGCGCTTGAGCTCGACAAGGAGCTTGAGACGATCCGCGTTGATTTGAAGGAAACCGGTTCCGAGGCCAAGCGCAAGAAATACGTCAAGCGCTTGAAGTTGGTCGAGGCGTTTATCGCGTCCGACACGCGGCCGGAATGGATGATTCTAAACGTCGTACCGGTGATTCCGCCGGAACTGCGTCCGCTGGTACCGCTGGATGGCGGCCGGTTCGCCACGTCGGATCTTAACGATCTGTATCGCCGGGTGATCAACCGGAACAATCGCCTGAAACGGCTCATCGAATTGCGCGCGCCGGATATCATCGTCCGGAATGAAAAGCGGATGCTGCAGGAATCGGTCGACGCCCTGTTCGATAACGGTCGCCGCGGTCGCGTCATCACCGGCGCGAACAAGCGCCCGTTGAAATCCCTGTCCGACATGTTGAAGGGCAAACAAGGCCGTTTCCGCCAGAACCTGTTGGGCAAGCGCGTCGATTATTCGGGTCGTTCGGTTATCGTCGTCGGGCCGGAGTTGTTTCTGCATCAATGCGGGCTGCCGAAAAAAATGGCCTTGGAATTGTTCAAGCCGTTCATTTATTCGAAGCTCGAATTGTACGGCATGGCGACGACCATCAAGGCGGCCAAGCGCATGGTTGAAAAGGAGCGCCCGGAAGTCTGGGATATCCTTGAAGAGGTCATTCGCGAGCATCCCGTGATGTTGAACCGCGCGCCGACGCTTCACCGTCTTGGCATTCAGGCTTTCGAACCCGTCCTTGTCGAAGGCAAGGCGATCCAGCTGCATCCGCTGGTCTGCACGGCCTTCAACGCCGATTTCGACGGCGACCAAATGGCGGTGCACGTTCCCTTGTCGCTCGAAGCGCAACTGGAAGCGCGCGTGTTGATGATGTCGACGAACAACATCATGTCGCCGGCGAACGGCAAGCCGATCATCGTGCCCAGTCAGGATATCGTGCTTGGCCTGTATTATCTGTCGCTGGAACGTACCGATATGGTCGGTCCGCTCGTCGGCATCGATTCCGAAGCCGCGATGAAGGCGGCGCTGGAAGGGTCGGGGATCGTGCTTCGCGACGCGAAAAAGCCATCGGAAATTGTCGAGATGGATGACGCCAAGGCGGCCTTCAAGGATTTGAAGGCTGGCAAGATTACGTCCCATCGAATTCCGGTGTTCGGAACGATTGGCGAAATCGAACACGCGTTGGCGAGCAAGGAAGTCACCCTTCACACACCGATCAAGGCTTTGTACCAAACGGTTGATGAAGACAATGAACCGGTGACGTTGCGCATCGCCACGACGCCGGGTCGTATGATTCTGGGCGAAATCTTGCCGCGAAATCCAAAGGTCCCCTATTCTCTGATTAACCGCACGCTGACCAAAAAGGACGTCTCGGACGTCATCGATATGGTCTACCGTCACTGCGGACAGAAAGAGACGGTGATCTTCTGTGACCGTATGATGGGAACAGGATTTAGCTGGGCGTGCCGGTCCGGCATTTCCTTCGGCAAGGACGATCTGGTTATTCCCGATGCAAAGGATCCGTTGATCGCGCATGCGCATGGTCAGGTTAAGGAATACGAAAAACAGTATCTCGACGGCTTGATCACGCAGGGTGAAAAATACAACAAGGTCGTCGATGTCTGGTCGAGTTGCACGGACAGCGTGGCCGAGGAAATGATGAAGCAGATTTCGACGCCCGCCCCTGGCGAGCCGGAAAACGCGGTTTACATGATGGCCCACTCAGGGGCTCGTGGCTCACCCGCGCAGATCAAGCAATTGGCCGGTATGCGCGGCCTGATGGCGAAGCCGTCTGGCGAAATTATCGAAACGCCGATTATTTCGAACTTCAAGGAAGGGCTTTCGGTCCTCGAATACTTCAACTCCACGCATGGCGCGCGGAAGGGGCTGGCGGATACGGCGTTGAAAACGGCGAACTCCGGTTATTTGACCCGCCGCCTCGTCGATGTCGCACAGGATTGCGTCATCATCGAAGTGGATTGCGGCACCACCAACGGCCTGACCATGAAGGCGGTCGTGGAAGGTGGCGAAGTGATCGAACCGTTGTCCGAACGCATTATTGGGCGCCATGCGTCTGATGATATTGTGGACCCGTTGTCGGGCGAAGTCATCGTCAAGGCCGCCGGCCTCATCAATGAAGCCGGCAACGAAGCGATTGAACGCGCGGGCGTGGATTCCGTTAAAATTCGTTCGGTGTTGACCTGCGAAAGCAAGGGCGGCGCCTGCGGGACTTGTTATGGTCGGGATCTTGCGCGGGGCACGACGGTTAATATTGGCGAGGCGGTGGGTGTCATCGCCGCCCAGTCGATCGGCGAGCCGGGCACACAGTTGACGATGCGGACATTCCATATCGGCGGCGCGGCGCAGCGTGGCGCGGAACAGTCGTCGGTCGAATCCACGCTCGACGGTGTGTTGTCGGTGGTGAACCGGAACGTGGTCATCGACTCCGAAAAACGTCCCGTTGTCATGGGCCGGAACACTGAACTGGTGGTTAAAGACGATCAGGGTCGTGAACGCGCCCGCCATAAGGTGCCATACGGCACACGACTGTCGGCGGATGAAGGCGACACCGTGACGCGTGGCCAATCGCTTGGCGAATGGGACCCGTATACGATTCCCATCATCACCGAAAAAGACGGCATCGCGCATTACGTCGATTTGACGGAAGGCGTCACCATGCGTGAAACCATCGACGATGCGACCGGCATCGCCAACAAGGTCGTCGTTGACTGGAAACAACAGCCGCGCAGCGCCGACTTGAAGCCCAGAATCACGTTACGGGACGATGCCGGTGAGGTCATGACGCTTGGGAATGGGGCCGAAGCGCGGTATTTCATGTCGGTGGATGCGATTTTGTCCGTAGAGAATGGCTCGCCTGTCCGGGCTGGCGACGTGTTGGCGCGAATTCCGCGCGAGACGTTGAAAACCCGCGATATCACGGGTGGTCTTCCGCGCGTCGCGGAACTGTTCGAAGCGCGCAAACCCAAGGACTTCGCTGTTATCAGCGGCGCCGTGGGCCGTGTCGAATTCGGCAAGGACTACAAAACGAAACGCCGAATTGTCGTCGTTCCCGATGATGAGAATATGGAACCGTCGGAATATATGGTGCCGAAGGGCAAGCATATTTCGGTTCAGGAAGGCGACCATGTCGAAAAGGGCGACTTGCTGATGGACGGCAACCCGGTCCCGCACGACATTCTGAACGTGTTGGGCGTCGAGGCGTTGGCGGCCTATCTCGTAAACGAGATTCAGGAGGTCTATCGACTCCAGGGCGTAAAAATCAACGACAAGCACATCGAAGTTATCGTTCGACAGATGTTGCAGAAAGTTGAAATCACGAATTCCGGCGATACGATGATGCTGGTCGGCGAACAGGTGGACCGGGACGAATTCGAAGCGGCGAACGAAGCGGCTATGGCTGAAAATGGCCTGGCTGCGACGGGATTGCCGGTGTTGCAGGGCATCACGAAGGCGTCGCTGCAAACGAAGTCGTTTATATCCGCTGCGTCCTTCCAGGAAACCACGCGCGTTTTGACCGAAGCCGCCGTCAGCGGCAAGATCGATACGTTGGATGGTTTGAAGGAGAACGTCATCGTTGGCCGGTTAATTCCGGCGGGCACCGGCAGCTTCATGAACCGCATGCGTCAGGTGGCGGCGGACCGCGACCGCGATATGCTGGCGAAGGAAAAAGCCGCAGCTGCGGCGCTGGAAAGCGCGGCGGCGAAAAGAGCCGAAGCCGAGGCGGCCGAACAGCCCGAAGTGGCGTAAACCCGATCAAGCGTGGCTCCAACCCATTGCATGGGCTGGAGCCACGGGTTTGTTTGTTCGCTGTCGGCTGCGTTCAAACAAACCAGATCCGCTCTGCGGGGTAATTTTTAGCACTACAACCGTCGCGTCGTGTAAGAATCCATCTTAAATGGGGCGCTGTGACGGTTCTTTTTTGCGTAGAGCAATGCGACAGAAATAATTGAAATATCGCGCATCTTTTTCTTGACGGGCCCAGGGCCCAACACTAGGATGCGCGAGCTTTTCAAGGGGGCTTACTGTAGACCTTGCCGACGACGATGTCACCGACTTGGCCTAGACGAAGCGCCCGAGTACCTGAGAAAATATAGGCCGGTGTCACCGGCTGTGTGTCGATTGATGGCAGGGACGCCGTAGTTATCGCGGGTGTCCGGCTTTTGTTTGCGCTGTGTGGGGCTCTTTATTAGCTCTCGCTAGCGGGACGGCGCGCAAAACAAGGGGCAAATGGAAGCGCCCGTTAGGCGTGACTTCGGTTTGGGCGGCGGTTGGTTGGCTGGCGTTCTTTGTTAAAATGCGGAAATGGTTAGGATGAGGACGGCGCATGCCGACAATTAATCAGTTAGTTCGTAAGCCGCGGAAATCACCGACGGTGCGTAGCAAGGTCCCGGCGCTTGAAGCCTGCCCGCAAAAGCGTGGCGTGTGCACCCGGGTTTACACCACGACGCCTAAAAAGCCGAACTCCGCGTTGCGGAAAGTGGCGCGGGTGCGTTTGACCAATGGGTTCGAGGTGACAAGCTATATCCCGGGTGAAGGTCATAATTTGCAGGAACACTCCGTGGTGATGATCCGCGGCGGTCGCGTGAAGGATTTGCCGGGCGTTCGGTATCATATCATTCGCGGCACGCTGGATACGCAGGGTGTCAGCGATCGTCGGCAACGGCGGTCGAAATACGGCGCGAAGCGTCCTAAGTAAGGGTGAACGTTTATGTCTAGGCGCCATCGCGCTGAAAAGCGTGTCATTAATCCGGACGCCAAATTCGGCGACGTGGTTTTGAGCAAGTTCGTCAACTGCTTGATGATGGACGGCAAGAAGTCGGTCGCGGAGCGCACGGTGTACGGCGCGCTTGATACGATTGAGCAGAAAGCTGGAACAGATCCGGTAAAGCTGTTTCATGATGCAATTGAAAATATCCGGCCCACGGTCGAGGTTCGGTCCCGCCGTGTTGGCGGCGCCACCTATCAGGTGCCGGTCGATGTGCGGACGGAACGCGCGCAAGCGCTGGCGTTCCGCTGGCTCATCGCGACGGCGCGGGGACGGTCCGAATACACCATGACGGACCGGTTGTCCGGAGAACTGATGGATGCGGCGAATAATCGCGGCGGGTCCGTCAAGAAACGTGAAGACACACACCGTATGGCGGAAGCGAACCGCGCTTTTTCCCATTACCGTTGGTAGCCCCGGTATTCCGGGTCATCACTGGCACGCAATTTAAGGTCGTCGAGAATTCACCATGGCACGCACAACTCCCATAGATCATTATCGTAATATCGGCATCATGGCGCATATTGACGCCGGTAAAACGACGACGACCGAGCGGATTCTGTATTACACGGGCCGGTCTCATAAAATTGGCGAAGTTCACGATGGCAACGCCACCATGGACTGGATGGAGCAGGAGCAAGAGCGCGGCATCACGATTACGTCCGCCGCGACGACATGTTTCTGGCGCGATCATCGCATCAACATTATCGACACGCCCGGCCATGTGGACTTCACGATTGAAGTCGAGCGC